>DATNQB010000084.1 GCA_036702875.1 Oculatellaceae cyanobacterium
TAAACGCTCATATACTTCTCGGTGACATGGTGTGAGGTTGGTTTTGTAAATATCATCAATGACAAATACCCGACCGTTGCGATAACGTTCTACACCTTGTTCTGTGTCCATGAAGTAGCTGTCTGCTACTGTCATGTTTAGACAATCTGGTACGCCTGGGGCTGCGGCTTCGGAAACAATTTCACCACTCCAATCACTGTTAAAGCGATACACACTTACTCGTTCGGCGTTGAGTAGCTGTTGTGTTCCTACTACTGCTTTTTCAAATATCTCGTTGATATCTAGAGATTCACGCGCTTTACTGGCAATATCTGCAAATAACTCTGCTGCTTTGGCTTCCGCTTCTTGCTTGTTTAATAATTCTTTAACCTGTCTTACTAGGTTATTAAAGCTCAGGGCTAAGGTTTTAGTTTCAGCACTACCACGAGGTTCAACGTAGGCATCCCAATTTCCTGCTGCTACCTGTTCTGATTTACTGGTTAATTCTTTTAAAGGTTTAGACCAGCGACGAGCTAAAGTGACAGCAATGCCTGTCCCAATTGCTCCTAATGTCAGAAAAATTAAAAGAAAAACTAATCCTTGCTCATTACCTGCTGGGGCAATTTCGGAAAGATCAATTGAACTAACACTGACAAAATCTGCACCCGGAACGGCAGCTAGGGTATACTTTCTACCGTCTTGGTTAAACGAGGTACTAAGTGATAGTTGTCCCCCTTGGTGAACAAAGGGAATAATAGTAAGTCCTTGAAGCTGAGGTCTTGTAGCAACGTAGCTAGCTTGCTTATTTCCTGTAAAAGAACTTTTTTTGGCTTTAAGTTCTTCTAAAAGAGCGGTTGCCTTTTGTGAAATTGGTTCACCTCCTAGCAGTTCTTGTTGAGCTACTGAACCACTGGAAGTGATGGTACTAATTACATTTTTGCTTTGAGGAGCAATTATTTGAATTTTTTCGGATGCAGTTAATCCAACTTGTTCTAAAGGTAATGCCAGGGCGTTAAAGTTAGCTGTGGGCATTACAGATTTAACTACACCAATAAATTGCCCTGAAAGTGGATCTCTAATAGCATTACTGATTTCAACAACAGGTGTTTTGTTTTGATCTAGTTGAGGTTTGCTAATCCACTTGCCTTCGCCTTTGGCTTTTTGCCACCATTCTTTGCTACTTTGAGTAGGGTTTTCAACTAAAGCAGCAGCAGCAATATTTGAACCGTTTTTATCTGTGAATAATAATTGAGAAAAATTTTGGGTTTTGGCTGTTTGTTGCAAATAGGAACTTAATGCGGGATTAAGTTGTGGTGTTTTTTTAGCTGTAGAACTTCCGGTTAAGGAGTTAGCTGGCAATTTGTTAGTTGCTGGTTGAGGAGAAGTACGAACTGCATTAATAATGAAGGGATTTTCTGCTAAAGAGGAAGTCGCTTTAACAGCATCATCAACTAAGTTGCCAGCAAAATAGGAAGACAGTAAAGCGTCTTTTTTTAATTTTAAGTCAGCACGTTGAGTTGCTTGATGCTGAGTAATGCCCCAAGTGGCTATTCCTGCGATCGCGATCGGGGCTAGTAAGACAGGTAAAATAGTGGTCAACAGTTGGCGGCTGAATGTTGAACCAAGTTTTAAGGCTGGTTTTGGAGCCAATGGCTCTGTTTCCCTGACTTCTATCGGCGCTACGCTATTACTGTAACCATTATCTGTACGCGGCTCAATGATCTCAGTATGCAATTCTTCGTGAGAAGCTACTGGTTTAAACGGAGGTGGTGGTGGCGGTAAATGGTTAGCACCATTTTTTCTACCATTTAAACGACCGTTAGTTTCAGCTTTATTTTTATTTGGTTGAGGCTCAGAATGCTTAGTCATAAATTAAAATTCACTAAAAATAAATCGGTAGTACTACTTGAACGGATTAACAGATATAGAGTCAAGTAACGTTTTTTGATGTCACTTTTAAACAAGTCTGCCTTAATACCAATAGTTATTTAAACTTCTGGTTTAGGCATTCCAGCAATTATGGCTTCTCCTTCTAAAACCAACAGCATTTCATCATTAGATTTCATCCAATAACCTCGTAAAAATGGCACGAGTTCAGGGGTAACAGCAGACTGGGGAGGAGATTGAATTAAATCAGGATTGCACCACTCCATATCTTCTACTTTCTCCACAACCAGCCCCAGCATTTTACTCCCAGTAATTTGACCGCCTAATCTCTTTTTGCTGGCGAGTTTCTGTTGACTATGAATAACGATTGTTGTGTAGGTTGAGTGATTAATGTCTTGTTGGTGCAAAGGATTTAGTCCTACCAAATGCCCTAAATCTACAATCCACAGAATCTCACCCCGCCAGTTATAAACACCCATTACCCACCCTGGCAGGTGAGGAATAGGTACAATCTGGCTAACGGGAATATTTAGCACCTCTGTCATTTGATGCACAGGCAATAGTGCTGTAGTTTCTCCACCTAAATGAAACCGCAAAAATTGTTCTCCAACGGTTGTTTGATGTGCTGGAGTATTAGTTGCAGTTTGATTGAATAAGGTAGTGTTCCCTGATAAAAACTCAGATACCATTGCTTGCTTCCTTGAGGTGCATAGGTCACAATCGACCTAGTTTTTAATTAATTGATTGACAGTTCGTAAAAGTTCTTCTTGATCAACTGGCTTGGGTATATAAGCATCTGCACCTTGTTTCATGCCCCAAAATTTATCCATATCACTACTTTTTGTAGAACACATTACTACTGGAATTTTGTTAGTTTCTGGATCAGCTTTAAGTTCACGGCAAAGTTCAAAGCCGCTACGCCCAGGTAGCACAACGTCAAGAATGATCACGTCAGGTTTATAAGTACTAATTTTTTCTAATGCTTCTTCTCCGCTATTTGCTGTCAAAACATTTAAGCCTGCACGCTGCAAGCAGCTAGTCAAAATTTGTCTTTCTGTCAGGGTATCTTCAACAACTAAAGCAGTACGCATCGCATTAACCTTGTGTAAAACTATCAGGATCAACCTACCACAATGGAACTGGATTTGAGGTGCTTGAGGTATTTATTAGCTACCGCTAGCACTGTTTCTGCATCCACTGGTTTTCCTAAGAAATCTGTTGCTCCTACAACTTTGGCACGAACTCGATCAATGATGCCGTCATTCCCTGTTAAAATAATTATGGGTGTTTCACGAAAAGCTGAAACCTTGCGTAATTGAGTACAAATTTCATAGCCATTGGTATTTGGCATGACTAAGTCTAAAAATATTAACTCTGGTTTGCGTGTTAATAAAGTGGCGATCGCTCGCATTGAGTCTTGAATTGCTAAAAACTGATAGCCAACCGATGTTAAAATTTTCTCCATTGTTTGACAAACCAAAGGACTATCATCTACACAAGCAATCAAAGGCCCATTTGCTGTATTTTGAGTGATTACTGTAGCTCTATTATTAGTGTTGTTGCCAACTGGGATTGGTAAATCAGGAATATTAATTAATTCAACCATTCCCGATTCAAAATAAGGCAAAAGCGAACGAGTTACGTCCATCACATTGCGCTTTGTCTGGACAGCTATATCTCGTAAGGAACGTTGCCCATCTAATAATAAAGTTAAAGATTTATAAACAGAAACTGAAGCTTTTTGTTGCAGTTGCTCTGGCTGTTTAATTAAGGGAGCTTGATCGGGGAACACATCGGAAAGATTGGCTGTTTTCCATATTTGCCACTGTTTTTGAGCTTCTGCTATTGCTTGTTCTGCATCTATTAATACTAATTGGGGAGATAACGGATTTTCTTGCTTAATGTGGCACGTTACGTGCAATGCTTGATTGACATCAAATAGCACTTCTAGAATGCTTACTTGAATCATTTTCACTACTTGCTCTCGTGTGATGCGTTGTTGTTGCATCCACAAGCATAATAACTGGTATTCCCAGCAACTTGTACCCGTATCAGATGGCTCAATTTCTGTGGGTAACTTTAACTGTTGTATTTGATTTAAACTGACATTAAAACAATAAGTAGCCAAATTTCTTTGCCATCTTCTAACTGGATGCGCTCCCCCAGTGGCATAGATGATTCGACCTAAATATAAATAAAATACCCACTGCTGACCTAACGGCCCTTTGAGAGCTAACCACCCTGTAAAGCGAATTTGCTTCAAAGAAGTTAGCTTATTCGTAACAGCAGCAATAGTGATGTGTTGAGCCGTCATCATCAATATCCTTACCTGGAAAAATTCGCTTTATGTTAAAAATAATCATTGTGAAAACAGAAAGTAAAATCGCTAAGGTGGCATATTTTTTAATTGACCTCAGTGTAGATGCAAGAATAAAAGTGCGTCAGCTAGTAGAAAGTTGACTGAAGCCAGTACTTAACTAATAGCACTCCTATTCAAGGGATGCGTCAGTGATTATACTTAAAAAAATTAAGCTACCACACTTTTTCGTAATAATACTTATAGTATAACATTGATTTTTCTTAAAGATTTTTAACTATTTATAACTATCTTAATTCTATCACTACGATTATAAGTTATATGTAGGTATAAGTGGTAAGAATGGTTTTTAACTTAAGGTTTGCTACAAAAATGTTAGCAATTTTGAATAAATAATTAAGCGGTGCATACTTGCTAATATGTGATTAAGGCTTTTAAGTCTAAATAGCAAAATTTTATTTCAATTACGCAAACTTATAGGGATTTTTACTTACTAAGACACTGGTTAACGCCTTTTGTATCTGTTTGCAAGACTGGTAGTAAATCCCAAACTATATTACTAATTAAGGATGGCTGTATGGTGACTACCCCGCTAACGTGCCTTAATTATATAGATGGCGAATGGTTAGCAGCCCAATCAGGAACTATTCTAGAAAGCCGTAACCCTGCTGACTGGCGGGAGGTAATCGCAACATTTCCTAGTTCCGGTGCTGTTGATCTTGATGCCGCAGTGATGGCAGCAAACAAAGCTTATCACAACTGGCGGCTTACCCCAGCGCCAGCACGGGCAGAATTTATTTACCGCGTAGGGGAAATTTTACTTCAGCGTAAAGAAGAACTTGCTTACCTGATGAGTCAGGAGATGGGTAAGCCATTAGCAGAAGCGCGTGGAGATGTGCAAGAAGGAATTGACTGCGCCATCTATAGTGCAGGTGAGGGTCGCCGGATGTTTGGTCAGACGACTCCCTCGGAAATGCCGAACAAATTTGCGATGACAGTGCGATCGCCTATCGGAGTTTGTGCTTTAATTACTCCTTGGAATTTTCCTGTGGCAATTCCGTGTTGGAAAATGATGCCCGCGTTAGTTTGTGGCAATACAGTCATATTAAAACCTGCTAAAGATACTCCCGCTTGCGCTACTTTGCTCGTTGAAATTTTCCAACAAGCAGGTTTACCAAATGGTGTAGTTAACTTAGTTCATGGACATGGTGACGAGGTAGGTCAGGCTTTAATTGAGCATCCTGGGATTAATTTAGTATCTTTTACAGGTTCTTCCCAAACTGGTGCTGAGGTTGGGGCAACTTGTGGACGTACTTTCAAGCGAGTTTGCTTAGAATTAGGCGGTAAAAATGCTCAAATTGTCATGGATGATGCTGATTTAGAATTAGCTCTAGAAGGAGCAATTTGGGGGGCATTTGGCACAACTGGTCAAAGATGCACTGCCACAAGTCGCTTAATTTTACATCGTGATATTAAGGAAGAATTTACAGCAATGCTTCTGGATAAAACCAGGAAGTTACGTTTAGGAAAAGGTACAGAACCAAATACTGAAGTAGGGCCACTTGTTAATAAATCTCAACTTGAGCGAGTTAGTTATTATCTCGAAGTTGCTCATAATGAAGGTGCAAAGGTATTAATTGGTGGCAATGTTTGTAGTAATGAGGAACTAAAACACGGTTTCTTTTTTGAACCGACTATTTTAGATCATGTTACTCCTGATATGCGTGTTGCTCGTGAAGAGATATTTGGCCCTGTTGTAACTTTAATTGAGGTTAGCTCTTTTGAAGAAGCAATCAAGGTTCTTAATGATACTCCTTACGGTTTATCTTCTTCTGTTTATACCAGTAATATCAACCGCGCTTTTCAAGCGATGCGTGATATTGAAGCTGGAATTACTTATATTAATGGCCCAACTATTGGGGCAGAGGTACATTTACCTTTTGGTGGTGTGAAGCAGACGGGAAATGGACACCGTGAGGCGGGTAGTGCTGCAATTGATGTGTTTACTGAATGGAAGACTGTTTATGTAGATTTTTCTGGTCGTTTGCAACGCGCCCAGATTGATAATCGTTAAACCTTAAATCTTTTAGTCGGTCATCGGTCATTGTTGATTGTTGATTTTACCCACATAAGTAGCTCCACATTGAAAAAGATGAAGCCGAAAATTTCCCCCTCCCTGTCCACAGGGAGGGGGTGGGGTTTTATTACTTAGTTAATTGATAACTGATGCCGATTAATATCACCAGTAATTAGGTATTGTCGCCATAGTTAGGGAATTTTTAATACTCCCAAACCACTACCATTGTAAGTAATTGTGCTAACTGGGACACTAATTTTGACCCCATAATGATAATCTCCAGAAAGCCACTTACAACTGGCGTTTGAAGTAAAGGGAACAACACGAATGGTATATACCCCATTATTCCAATTAGTAAATTGAGTAGGAGTTACAAGGCAACCACCTGGAGGAACGCTGAAACCTTGTAATAAGCTCCAACCAGAGGGTAAGGTAATCGCGGCTGTTCCATTTCCGACACTAGAGCCAAGATTAGTAATAGGATTGCCATCTGCGTTTGTGGCTAGAATGCTAATTAGGGCAGAAGATGCAATGTTAGCACCAAATTCTCCTGCTGAAGCATTACTACGGTTAGCTTCTGTTTGAACTGTGACTGGGGCTGCATTAACAGGGTTAGCAAAACTTAATAAACCCAGCAAAGAAACGCTCATCAAAGCTGTATTTTTTGAGATTATGCTACAATTCATTGTTTCCTCCTGATTATTCTGATTATTATTTTGTTTGATAAAAATATTAGTGAATAATAGCAGTTAACTTCTAATAAATTTAGTTAAATAAAGTAATAAACAATACTAAAAATGTATTTTTAAAGATGTAATTTAATAAGAAGCGTTGTTTACGGGATATAGGAAGTTAAATAAATGGGGCGATCGCATACTAGCTTTGCCATAAACTACTATGCGTAATCTCAAGCATTTATTTCCAAATTTGTCGGTTTAATTTGTTTTAAAACCAAGCCAACTAATTTGCTTATTACAATTTCTTTGATAGATACATTTTCTCATAAAGTTTTAGATGAGGGCGTTTTTTACATATTTTTTTAACATTTAATCTAGATCCTTAAGTAGTTTGCGATCTGCGAGCAAAAATTCCCACAAAATCAGTAATTAATATGCTAAGTATTCCTGACTTACGCAGTCTGCCAAGAATTCCTTGTTTAGTAACATCATTACCTGGTACTAAAGCTAGAGCCATTGTAGAACGCGATCGCGCTGTAACTTCCCCATCTTATACTCGTAGCTACCCCTTAGTTGCTGCACGTGGTGAAGGTTGCATGATTGAAGATGTTGATGGCAACGTCTTTTTAGATCTAACCGCAGGTATTGCTGTTAATAATACAGGTCATGCCCACCCAGAAGTAGTAAAAGCAATTCAACAACAAGCAGCAAACTTACTGCATATGTCGGGGACTGATTTTTATTATGAACCGATGGTAGAATTAGCGGAAAAATTAGCCAAACGTGCGCCTTTTCCGAATCAAGCACGGGTATTTTTTACTAATTCTGGAGCAGAATCAAATGAAGGGGCAATAAAACTTGCTCGTTATTATACCAAACGATCGCTCATTATCGCTTTTTTAGGTGCATTTCACGGACGCACATACGGTGCAATGTCCCTAACTGGTTCTAAAGTTGTTCAACGTAAACAATTTGGGCCATTCTTACCAGGAGTAACTCATATTCCTTATGGTACTCACGAAAGTTTAGATTACTTAGAACAAAAATTATTTAATACAGTACTCCCACCAGAAGAAGTAGCTGCAATTATTGTCGAACCAATACAAGGAGAAGGTGGTTATATTGTCCCAGAAAATGGTTTTTTAGAAAGAATTAGGGAAATCTGCGATCGCTACGACATTTTAATGATAGTTGATGAAGTGCAATCAGGCATGGGTCGTACAGGTCGCTTGTTTGCTATTCAACATTGGGATGTTATGCCTGATATTATTACCCTTGCTAAAGGTATCGCTAGTGGTTTACCTTTAGGAGCAATTTTATCTCGACCGGAAATAATGACTTGGCAGCCTGGTTCTCATGCTACAACCTTTGGTGGTAATCCAGTTGCTTGCGCCGCAGCTAATGTCACATTGCGACTATTAGAAGAGAGTTTAATCGAGAATTCCCATCAAATGGGAGAACTATTACAAGCTGGTTTAACTAAGCTTGCACAACAATTTAATTGTATTTCCCTACCACGAGGTAAAGGTTTAATGGTAGCAGTTGATTTACTTGATGCTAATGGTAACTTATATCCAGAATTACGCGATCGCATTGTAAATCAAGCTTTTTATCATGGTTTATTATTACTTGGTTGCGGTAAAGCAGCAATTCGCTTTTGTCCACCCTTAGTTATTGATAGCGCTCAAATTCAGGCTGCTCTGAATATCCTCACAAAATTACTAGACAGTTAAACTCTAAAATAAAAGTTTTTTGTGCAACTCCCCAAAACTAATTCCCTCAACTATCCGTTTAATTTCCCAAAAATAATTGCCCCAAGCCATCAACCATCCGTTTAATTCCCCCAAAAATAATTACCCCAACCAATAAACCATCCGTTGCCATGCCTGCACAAATTGCCCTTAACCTCTGGAGTAAACTCTGGAAAAACTACAGCCACAGAGTAAATTATGCCCAAATATATCAACAAATGATCGCCACAGCAGGTGGAACTATAGCCAACGATCATATCGCTTTTCGTTCTCTACGCTTGAATGTCGATACTCCCCAAGGAACTAAAAACCTGGGAATAGAATATTTAGAAAAAATTGCCGAAGCTTTAAGTTATCAAGCTGCTGGAGAATATACTTTCCCCGATCAAAAGCTTTACGCTCGTCACTATCAACATCCTGAACAAGACGCTTTAGACTTACCAAAATTATTTATTAGTGAACTAATTGTAGAGCAATTACCAGATGCGATCGCACAACTAATACATCAAACAGTTAAGTCTGTAAAATTAGCCGATGTAGAAACATTACTAGAGCGTATAAAACTAGCTGATACTGAATTAGAAGTAGAGCAAATAGCTAATCAACTGCAACATATATACACACGCCCTTGGAATGCTCCCCTTAAATCTGTTGTAGAAACAGTAAATACTGTAAGTCAATATGGAGCATGGGTATTGCTGCACGGTTACGCGGTTAACCACTTTACAGGTTACATCAACCGTCAAAATACTCCCTTTTATCCAGATATTGAAACTACAGTTAAAGGACTAACTGATAGAGGCGTACCGATGAAAGCTGAAATTGAAGGTGATTTAAATAGCGGTTTACGCCAAACAGCAACGAAAGCAGTTCAAGAAATGGTAACTGTTATAGATGACACTAGCAAGCAACAAATTAGTATTCCTTGGACTTACGCCTATTATGAAATTGCCGAACGTGCTTTAGTTGAAGTAACTCCTGGCGAAAAAGTACTTTTTCAAGGTTTTAAAGGAGTAAATGCCCAACAATTGTTTGAAATGACTCGGAAAGTTTAAAATCTACAAGGCTTACCCCGAAAGCCTCAGTGACCAAGATGGTCACACTACATATAGCGTAAATTAATTTGCTATGACCGCATAAGTAGTGCGGGCATCTTGCCCGCGTGTTATTTTGCGTAATACCAAATCCGGGTTGAATATCCCCTTTATCTTCTTTCTCTTCTTCGCGTCCTTCGCGTCTTCGCGGTTTAATAAAAAAACGGGTAATCAAGGCGGATTTAGTATAAGTCCTACAAATGTTAAAACCCCTGAATCAAGCATTAATGCTTAGATTCAGGGGAAAAGTTTAAGGAATAACTGGTAAAGCAATAGAGCAACTGTATAAGTAGTAGGTTTTTAATCCACTAAATCTAGTATGACAAGTCTATGTATACGATCGCGTATACGTAAATGTATAACTTAATTAGTTGGACTGCTTAGACCCACACATCCCAACCCTCAAGATATTTCCTTAATCAAGGAAATATTTTATTTAAAAATTGACTGCCAAGCTTTGATTAGCTGCTGCTCAAACCAAAGCATAGCTTTGTCTAGCCACCCCAGTAATGTCTCTAAAGGATGTTTTACATAGCCAACTGAAGTAGCTTGTGTTTCTATCCAGTCGGGTGTATAATTTATTTCTGCTTTTTCTGGCTCAGTGGCGGTTGCAGTAGTACTTTCTTCTGAAATAGAGACTGGAGCAGAAGTTTTTACTGATTGCGTAACATTTCTACTGCTAGGATTTTGTACTAAGGGAGAATTATCTGCTGCTGGTGTGGACTGTAAATTATTTGGTTTAGGTTTGAGGTAACGCTTGATTACTTTAGTAATAGAATTGCCAGTCTGAATTTCTGTGCTACTAGGTAACTGCGCTGACGTTTGATTGCCAGTAAGTACTTTTACTGTTGAGTCAACTGCTTGAGATTGTTTGTTTACCTTCGGTGTAGCTTTATTAGGGAATATATCCCCCCAACTTAACCAAGGATCTTCTTCCTCAGTTGAGGGTAAGGTAGGAGATTGTTTTCGTGATAATTTATTGGTGTTACTTAGTTGATCACCTGGGATTACCTGTGGCGATCGCATCCCTGACAACTTACTAGCAGATGAGGATAACTTACTTTCCTCAGCATTAGATGATAATTCCGCACTACGTTGACCAAAAAAGTAGTCAATTGCAGCGCGTATTACAGCATCAATCCCACTATTAGTTGTTGAATTGTCTCTTGTCGTTGCTGCTTGTGATGATGTTTCTTGCGCGATAGCTTGATTATTTTTTCCTTGTAACCGTTGTAACAGTGTTTGAGTACCCTGAGTAATACTATTTGTTAGTTCCGATACAGGCTGTAATGGGTTGGCTGCGATTTTAGCGACTTGTTGCTCTTTTGTGAAAGACTGTTGTAAACGCGGTAAATTTCTGTTTTTCGGTTTTGGAAAGATCAAGGTGGGATTTTCTGAACCTGCTATTAAAGTGGGATTAATGCTTGGTTCTAATTCTTGATTACTTAATTGGGAATTCTGACTTGTAATTAAGCTGGATTCTTTGAAAAGATTAGCTGCAAGTGCTACTGGACTAAATTGTACCCAAGCCATTAATAACCAGAATAGTCTGACTGGGGGTAAAAGACGAGATCGCTCTTCTGGAGATATTGGCACACGCCCAGTAAATTTTCGCACTCTCCCTTGTACTAATTTTGTAACCCGCCAGTAATCAGAAATTTCTAAGCTAATACGTTGCTGAAGTTTTTGCTGCTGTTCGGGTGTGAGAATATCTAAAATGTGATAATCAACAGTTACTAACACTAACTTGCGTGTTGTTAATAACGAAGCAACACCAGTAATTACCTTGCTAACTTTCTGTAATTGTCTACCAGATATTGCTATCAACTCCTGTCCCTCCTCCTCGTTGACGGCTAGGGGACTAGGGGGTGGGGTTGTTTCCTGCAAACTCTCAACTTTATCTTTATATATAGATATAAATGAATCACTGCTAGAATTTACCACCGTAACTTCGGAAGCAGGAGTCAGTAAGCTAATTTTCTCAAGTTGTACCTCTGCATCCAGCAAAGTTAACACTCGCTGAATTGGGGTATCTGTTGGGGGAGGAGTTTCAATTTGAGACGGTTTTGCCCCTTGCAATTGCAGCCATGTATGTTGTGTTGCTTGCTGCAACTGATGTCCAGCGAATCTAGCAGTTTGAACAGCCAGATAAATTGGATAAAGGACAACTTGTACTCCCCAAACTGTCGCTACTTTAACAGCCCTAACCGCGCGATCGCACTGATCTTTCAAGCGGTTCGTTTGACGGTTAAGGAAATTTAAAAATTTGCTTTGATAGGGGCCTGTGGAAGATGACATAGTAGTGAGTATTTGGTTGTTGGTTGCCAGTATTTCAATTCCAGCCAACCACTAACAACTAAAAATATTATTAGCCCTGATCTTAAACGAAAAGATGACAAATCCCGCCATCCCTTTAGTAGAAAATTCTCAAATAATTAACGCAATTGAGCAACTACGCAACTTGAGTCAGGTAAATGTGCAAAGTAATTGGCGATCGCACTTTGCACATTTACCCATATCTGACGCTACCCAGCCCAACTTATTAGATTGGCAAACCGTTGAGTTGAACGCTAGAGAGCATATTGCTTGGGATGCTGGTAAGCTTTTATGGTTAAGTCAAAAATTTGTTATCCCCCAAAATTTAAACAGCTATCCTGTCGCAGGGTTAGCATTGAGATTAGTTTTAATTTGGTGGGCAAACTCGGCACAGATTTATATTAATGGTGAGTTAGTACAAGAAGGGGATTTATTTGATTGTTCAACCAGGGTATTACTTAGTTCTTCAGTAACCCCAGGGGAAGAAATTACAGTTACCTTGCGTCTAGTCAGCCCAAGTCATGATTATGGTGCGTTAGTAAAATCATTATGCGTCTACGAATCTACTAATAAAAATCGCCTCGAACCTGGTTTTATTGCTGACGAGTTAGCCGTACTACATAAATATATAGAAACTTTTGCACCAGAACAATTAACAATATTAGCCGCCAGTATTACTGATATCAATTGGACGGCATTACCCGATGATATCGTTACATTTGAAAATTCTCTAACTACCCTCCGCCACAACCTAATTCAATCAAAAATTTATCCTTTTTCCCCTTCCCTCCCCGTTAACGGGGAGGGGGCAGGGGGGTGGGGTTCCCATTCTCAACTTCCCCCCCTTAATAAGGCAGGGCTAGGGGGGGTATCTTCACCCAAAATCTCATTATTAGGTCATGCCCATTTAGACATGGCTTGGCTGTGGTCTATTGACGAAACTTGGTCAGCAGCCCAACGCACCTTTGAATCAGTTCTTAAACTACAACAACAATTTCCTGAGCTTACCTTTTGCCATTCCACCCCAGCTTTATATGCTTGGATAGAAGAACATCGCCCTGACTTATTTACTGCTATTCAACAACAAGTTAATCAAGGACGTTGGGAAATAGTTGGCGGGATGTGGATAGAACCAGAATTAAATATAATTAGTGGTGAATCCATTGTTAGACAAATACTTTACGGACAACACTATGTTTTAGAAAAGTTTGGTCAAATCAGTAAAATAGCATGGCTACCTGATAGCTTTGGCTTTTGTGCAACTTTACCGCAATTTCTTAAACAAGGCGGGATTGAATATTTTGTTACTCAAAAATTGCGTTGGAATGATAGTACTCAATTTCCCTATAGTGCATTTTTATGGCAATCACCAGATGGAACAGAAATATTTAGTTTAATGTCTGCGCCTATTGGTGAAGGTATCGAGCCAATTAAGATGGCAAATTATAGTTGTGAATGGCAACAACAAACAAGTATAGAAAATGCTTTATGGTTGCCCGGAGTAGGAGATCATGGAGGTGGGCCAACTCGCGATATGTTAGAAGTTGCCCAACGTTGGCAACATTCTCCAGTCTTCCCGGAATTGGAATTTACTACAGCTTTAAATTATTTATCAAAAATTAGTTCTCAGCCGTCAACAAGCTCATCTCTAACTTCTTTTCCTACTTGGAAAGATGAATTATACCTAGAATTTCATCGCGGTTGCTATACAACTCATGCAGATCAAAAGCTTTGGAATAGAAGATGTGAACAGTTGTTATATGAAGCAGAATTGTTTGCTGCTTTTGCAAATATTACTACTGAAATTACTTATCCAAAAGCAGAATTAGAAGCCGCTTGGAAAAAGATGTTATTTAACCAGTTTCACGACATCTTACCAGGAACATCAATTCCTGAAGTATTTGTAGAGGCAAACAAAGCTTGGCAGGAAGTTGAACAGGTTGGTAATGAAATATTAGACAAAAGCTTGAGTGCGATCGCATCCCAAATTTCTCTACCCACACCCCCACAACCTCACGCCATCCCCATTGTTGTCTTCAACTCTCTTAATTGGCAGCGTTCAGAAGTTGTTAATATTCCTTTACCCCAATTTTCCCCCGAAAATCCTCAAAACTGGCAAATTTACGACCTTTACAACAAAATTTTACCATCGCAAATATCTGAGACATCTAACCTGCTATTTCTCGCTACTGATATCCCTAGCGTTGGCTATCGCGTATTTTGGCTAGTATCTGAAAGTAGTGAAAAAGTTAGTTTGGCGATCGCCTCTGAAACAACTGCTCAAAAACACATAGATTGCGCCAATTATAAGAAAATTATCCCAGAAAAATCCCTAATTAGTCAAGAAGATGATTTATCTCAAAAAGATTGGGTTTTAGAAAACCAATTTTCGAGGGTGACAGTTGATCCTCAAACAGGTAATTTAATCAGCGTTTTCGATAAAAATCAAAACTTTGAAATCTTACAACCATCAGGCGGAAATCAATTGCAAGCATTCCAAGATAGCGGTCAATATTGGGATGCTTGGAACATTGATCCAAACTATATACAACATCCATTACCGCCAACAACACTAAAATCAATTACCTGGGTAGAAAAAGGAGAAATTCAACAGCGTTTGCGTGTTGTTCGACAATTAGGTAAATCTGAGTTTTGCCAAGATTATCTGCTGTCTGTTGATTCGCCACTACTAAAAATTATTACAACTGTAGATTGGCAAGAACGTCAGGTTTTAGTAAAAGCAGCATTTCCCATTAATATAGAATCAAATTTTGCGACATACGAAATTCCTTGCGGAACAATCCAAAGATTAACTAAACCAGAAACACCTGAAGATAAAGCTAAATGGGAAGTTCCCGCTTTACACTGGGCAGATATTAGTAACGATGGCTATGGAGTTAGCTTGCTAAATAACTGTAAATACGGCTACGATTGCCAACCAAATCAATTACGTTTAACATTGCTGCGTAGTGCTAGTTGGCCTGATCCACAAGCAGATATTGGTATTCATGAATTTACCTATGCGCTATATCCCCATAGTGGTAATTGGCAATCAGCTAATACAGTTAGACGGGGATATGAACTTAATCTGCCACTGCGAGTAATGGTGATGAAAACTGTGAGCGATCGCCCCAACACTACTCTAAAACCTATTAATAAATTTTTGGAGCTACAAGCTGAAAATTTAATTTTAATGGCATTTAAGCAGTCGGAATATAACCCGCAACAGTGGATTTTACGGTGTTACGAGTGCCACGGCGAAACAGCACAGTTACATTTGAATAGTGATTTAAATTTAGAAATTATCCAAGCCGTTGATTTATTAGAACGACCATTAGAAGCAACTGAACAATTACTTAATCATCAATCTGCCCTAATTACACCTAATAAAATTGTTAGCTTTACAGGTGTAATAGTAGATAATTGTTAAGCTCTGATCGTTAAGGGTGAGAATTAAAACTTAAACATGAGCAATTGTGGAACGATCAGGTTTAATCTTCATGATCTTCAAATGGGTCGTCCAATTGTTTAGATGGTGGGCCAAAAGAAGTGTAAATTGCAAAAGCTGCGATCGCTACCAGTGCGCCGCCAAGGGAAATGCTAAGAACTGTTGCGGGTTCCATAGGTTGGCTAAATTATGAGTCCTTTTCTCATATAATATTACAGAACGTAACGAAAACTCTATCGCGCATTCCATCATAGGTGACTCATGGCACAACGGACACGGTTGGGAGATATCCTCAAACCCTTAAACTCTGAATACGGCAAAGTTGCTCCAGGATGGGGTACTACGCCAGTTATGGGGACTTTTATGCTGTTATTTTTCGTGTTTTTACTGATTATTTTGCAAGTTTACAACTCCTCATTGATGATTGAGGGAGTTAACGTCGATTGGAACAGCTTCGGCGGCTAGTCGTTTGTAATCTAAGAGCAACGATTACCTGCATTTACGGTGCAAAAGGCATTAAGTAGCGGGGAAATATCTGGTCAAAATTGACCCCATTAATAGCGCCATCTGTAAAGAACTTTAAATCCCCCGTTTCGTCGGGGTTTTTTTATCAGTCTTATAATTGAATTGTGAACTTATAGGAGATCTATGAATATTTTTGGGGTTGGTTTGCCAGAAATGGGAATCATTATGATTATCGCTTTGTTGGTATTTGGGCCAAAAAAGTTACCAGAAATTGGTCGAAGTTTAGGAAAAGCAATTCGTGGGTTTCAGCAAGCTTCTAACGAGTTTGAAACGGAATTTAAACGCGAAGCTGAACAAATTGAGCAAGCTGTAAATGTCCCTGCTCAATTAGAAGCTCAGGAAGTAGCAGCAAATAACTCAGATAACAATGCTGCTAAAACTATTGAAAAAAGTTAGTAAGCTTAATATTTGTCAGAAAAATACGGTAAGGTAGTACCTTTACTAATCCCTGGCGCTGTTTGATGAATGTATTGGATTTCAGAAAACTGTCCAATTATCAAGCTAAACTAGCTTTGAAGAGACTAGGTATCACCCCAGTAAATGCTCTTTCTGGGTAGCGCCTCTATTCAGGATAGTCTGGGCATAATTGGCGCAAAAGCAAGAACCAGTCTAAATTGCACCTAAATAGAGGAGATGGCGGAGGTTATGGATGAATGAGCAAAATCCTTACGAACAACTTGGACTTAGCGAAGACGCTTCCTTTGATCAAATTCAGGAAGCGAAAAAGCGTCTAAGTGAGCAGTATAGTGGCGATCAACAGGTGGTGGAAAGTATCGAAGCTGCTTACGATGCTATTTTGATGGATCGGCTGAAGATGCGGCAGCAAGGGAAAATTAAAGTTCCTGAAGTGATTCGGTTTGCTGAAAGGCGATCAGAACCATCTCCCAATTTACAACCCACTCCTGTGAGTCGCTCTGTTAGCTGGCTACAGGGATTAATTGATACTCCCAGTCGCTCAGATGTGATGTTGTCGTCTGCTGTATTCTTAGTACTGGCAAGTGTGATTGCCTACCCAACTTTAGCAAGTACTACTTTGTCTTTGATTATTGCTTTTGGGGTAGGATTTAGTGTCTTTTTTCTTAATCGCAAAGAAGGTCGCCTTGGTCGCGCGGTGCTACTAACGCTGGTAGGACTGTGTGTAGGTATAGGACTAGGTACTCCACTAGCTAGTTGGCTAATCGCACAAGTAGACAGTTTAAGTTTAGTGATGAATGAGGAAAAAATTGCTACTTGGGTGACGTTTATTACCCTGTGGCTAATTAGCAGTTTCTTGCATTAACATTTGGTCTATTTAATCAAGTGTTTGGCTCTCGGTGATTAATAATAGCATTGGGTTCGGATCGCTCAATTTGGGCGCGATCGCGAATCCCTTATTAATAATCTATCCCAAAAGTGGTTTGAATAGATTTTTTTACACAGATAAATATAGAGAGTTTATTCACATCAAATAGATTTTGAAAGATAGGCTATAAGTGGCAACTTCATTAATACCAGAAGTTTTTGCTGCGATAATTTTTTTACTATTAAAAATAATTATACTATCTGATAGTAGTGGTAATTATGCGATCGCATATTCCAATCAAATATTTGCCCGCACCCTAAATGATGACACACTTACGGGCTTAATTTTATCTATTTTTAGCAGTCAAATTAATCAGAAATACAAACCCCGTGAATGCAAGTTGGTATTAGATTAAAGTCGGTACACCTACTTTTGATGGATACAACTCTCTGCGTCCATTACCCCGATTGGGAGATTTATCTTTTTCTTTATGAGTAGAAGAAGTTAAAGATTGCTGAAAATTATTAGATAAAAGCAATTTGTTAGAGCTAGGATAAATTGTCCCAGGAATAAGTAAAAGGGAGATTGAGATTAACTTTAGAACAACTAGCAGTGAATAAAGACGCATAGTAGGTAGCCGTTTTACTATTCCTACTAAGTTAAACAAAGTCCCGGAGAGAAAATCCGGATCAAATTTTAATTTGGTTAGTAAATCACTTTGTTTAAAGCCGCTTTAATCGCATTTTGCCCCCATAAAGCAGTAAGTTTTCCAAGGTTGCTAAACGATTTCCCCAAACTTGCACTTGATAAGGTTGTTG
This sequence comes from Oculatellaceae cyanobacterium, assembly GCA_036702875.1. Taxonomy (GTDB): domain Bacteria; phylum Cyanobacteriota; class Cyanobacteriia; order Cyanobacteriales; family PCC-9333; genus Crinalium. Next base: position 18,172 of record DATNQB010000084.1, read on the forward strand.
TTCAACTTGTAGCTGCATCCATTCTGGGAATTGGGCTCTAAATGAAGCCAACTTAGTTTTAGCTGAAGATAAGTTGTTGCTGGTAGGATCAGTTGCTAGTTGATTGAGTGCTTGCTGAAGTTGGTAAGATTGTTGGCTTAACTGAGTAAATCCTGGTTCTGGAATCGCTATTTGCTTCTTAGTTAATAGAAAATTCCATTCATGTAGTAATGCTGCATAACGAATTGCTGCGGCTTTGAAAGGCTCTCTGTAAGGAATTGGTTCTGGTGATGTACGAGTAATTGAGCCTTGGGTGCGACTAAAAATTGTGTGCAAGCGATCGCTCAAATTCTCATAAGCAAATAAAGAATAACCATCTGTTGGTAAATCTCTTAACAACTGAATCTGATCTACTGCTACTATATCTGGCAAATTTAACAGCCTAATTCCTGGCAAAATTAAAGTTGAACCGAGTGAGGCTGCATTTAATAAAGGAGAAGTGATCTGCTGTAGGCGATTTGTATCTAAGGCATAAGTCATTGGTACTAATAAATCTATATCTCCTCGCTGCGCCCAAGATTCCCAATTTTGTTGGAGTTTTTCTGTACGTTCTTGTTTAGAAAACGGAAACACAGCCGCAGATATAATTAAGCCAGGTCGTTTGGCACGCAAGCGAGTTGCAACTGATGCCACAAAGCTATCCACTTGTCTGGTGCGAAATTCAGTCCATTTTTGCCAAATACTACGAAGTTGTTGGGGATTAGCGTCGCTTAAATCGGCAGACACCATCAAAAGTGGGTCTACTCCTGTTGACTTTTGAAACTGCTGACGTGCGGCTTTGCCGTAGCCGTAGGTAAGATTAGCATTAGGGTCTTGGAAGGGATAACGAATATAGTCTAGCTGGATACCATCTACCTGATAATTGCTAACAATTTCTTCAAACAAATTCATTAAATAACGGCGCACTTCAGGATTGGCTGGATCGAGAAAAACTTTTCCTGAAGGTGGTTGAAACAAACGCCCCTGATTGTCGAACATTGCCCAATCTGGGTGGGCTGCAACTACTGGCCCTGGATAGTTAGCAGGCAAGTTAACTAAGCTATTATGGCGCGTGTTGCCAGCCGCAAATACCCATACCCAAGCGTGTAGTTCCATTCCCCGTTCGTGGGCTAACTTCACAGCAGCTTTTAGAGGGTCCCAACCGCGCACTAAGGGGTTCTGTTGTGGTGCAATTCTACTGGGATAAATAGTATAACCAGCATTAATAGTTTCAAAAAATACGGTATTAATTCCGGCTGCGGCTATTTGATCAAACATTTGGGCTAAATCTTGCTCTGATTTAGCACTAACTATTGAACCACGGTCTAACCAAATAGCTCTAATTTCAGCTTGGGAGATTTTGCTATTAATCGGGTAGTTCTCCCAAAGTAGTCGCCGCGTTTGAAACCACTGGCTTTTAGCTTTGTTATAGTCTTGTTCAGCAATTGACTGCACAAATGTTTCCAGACCAACTTTAGCCTGGGCTACTACTCTGTTTGCAGATTCAAATTCAGGGGTTGCGCCGAAAGAACTGATTGTTTGTGATTTATCACTTGCAAAACGTCTACTTATAGTAGCTTGTGCGGTTAATACTGTACTTTCAAATCGACCGATCAGGTTTTCTAGTTCCTGACGCATTGCAGTTACTTGTTTAGCCATCAGGGGTTCACTCCCAGGCTTAACTTCTAGTCCTGCTGGGGCTACTGGTGCATCGTCTACTTGTGCAAATTTATTAGGTGAGGGCGTGAAAGGTTTAGGGCGTGGAGTGTACGCAGTTGCCCTTGGCTTTACTTGAGGGAAGGAATTGCTTGTTTTCTTAGGTACTGGTTTTAGGGGAATAGAAGTTCGTGGGACAGCAACTTTGAGCGGATTAGGACGAGATGCGATCGCTCTTTTGGGGTTAGTTGTCCTAGCTACTGGTAGACGCGGAGTAGAAGCTTTTGGGACAGCAATGTTGATCAAATTAGGACGAGATGCGATCGCTTTGGCAGGTCTAGTAATTCTTGAATCGACAGCAGATTGTGTATTGCTATTATTCAGTGGATTGGGATTTACTATTTGTTGTTGATTAGCTGGGGCTGTTAAGTTTTGGATTTGGCTACCATTTGCCACCTCTGACCATGTATTTAGATCCGGCACAGAATTAGCCATATTACTAGCAGGATCACTCTGTCTTGGCAAGACAGGTAATGAGTTGCTATTAGCTACGGAGGCAGGTGAGCAAGTCGGCTGTAGTGTTGTTTGTATTGGTGTTTGAGCTAAGGAGTCTGCACTGATATAACGACTAACAGCACCTTTTAGCCATGTAGTATCAAATTCTACTGAACTAACAGCATCAACGCCCCAGCGCCATCCCAAAAAGATAGATTGTTGTGTTGTGGCTACACCAACTGGATTATTGGTGGTATTCCATACTGCTACACTTTGACTATTACTACCCACAGGAATTAGTACACCACCGCTAATGGGGTTAGATAGTGTGGTTGATGGTATCCATGTAGCGGGATTTTGGGTTTGTAAATTTGTTGGGGATGTTAAGGACTTTTGCCAGTATGCGCCTAAGAGCGATCGCAAATTAGAATTTACTTGAGGTAAAGATAAACTACCTACAGCCCCACTAGCAATTACCCTACCTCCTTTAGCCATCCATTCTTGCAACGCTTTCACCTGTATAGGTGTTATTGTTGTCACATTGGGCAACAATATTACGTCTGTATTGTTTAAATCTGCGGCTGTTTTAACTTTAGAAAAATCATATATACAGTAAGATACGCCAGTTGCCTGTAAGCGTGTTGTTATTCCCTGCCATGAACTTTGATTTTCTGGACTTTTGGCTACCCCCAAGACGGCTGTATTGGCAATAGCTGTTTTCCCGAATAATGCTACTTGTCCGACAAATAGCAAACTTGTACCTATTAAAGAACCATAAATCTTGTTAATCTTTTTTTGCTCCATATTTTTTGGGGTTGAATTACGCGCCATTTTATCTAAAATCAGTATAAATAACTAAATAAATGAATCCTTATCTACATAGATTCATAGAATCGCAATAATAATTCAACGTGAATTAGCTAGTTTGCTGCATTATAGTTACACGTTAGTGTACCCATAGTTTTACATAAGAGTAACAACTAATACGCAACAAAACTTAAGGATTTCAATTCTTCATCACCTAGTTAAATTTAAATTCCTACTGGGTGCTGACTCCTTAGTTATGATTTATTATTTATTAATCTGTTTAAAATTGGCTGTATTTAACCCTGCTCTTTAATGGTAGCGTAACTTGAAATTTTGTACCAACTCCCACGTTACTCTCCACAGCAATTTGCCCTCCGTGTACTTCTACACATTTCTTAACAATTGCTAGTCCCAAGCCATGACCAGAAATTTTACCGACATTACTAGCGCGATTAAAAGCTTGAAACAAAAGCTCTTGTTCTGAAGCAGGAATACCAATTCCTTGATCTTGAATATAAAAAAATACTGAGTGATCCTGAGTAACTAATTCTAAGCTGACTGTGCTACCTTCTGCTGAATATTTAATCGCATTTGCCAGTAAATTACATAAAATATGCCTGAGCAAATTTTCATCCCATTCTGCCTCGCCTAATTCCCCTTGGGTGGTAAACACAAGTTGATGCTTTTTACCTATACTCAGTTGTATTTGTTCAATTAATTGATGGCAGAAATCTTCTAAATCTAACGGATTCGGTTGATACTGAAGTTTACCTGCATCAGCTTTACCAATAATTAAAACCTCATCTAATAGTCTAGCCATATCATCAATTGCTGAGTGAATCAATTGAAAATAAGAAATTTTCTTTTCCTTAGTCAATTGGTCAGCGTTATCTTCAAGCAATCCAGCAGAAAGCAGGATAGTATTCATCGGATTGCGAAAATCATGAGAAATCATGGAGACTAATTCAGATTTAAGCTGGTTGACTTCCTTGGCTTCAAGCAACTCAGCATTTCTTTGCTGAACCCGGATATTTAACTGGTCATTTACTGCTTGTAATGCTCCCAATGCCTGTTTACGCTCAATGGCATAACGCACAGAGCGAACCAAGACATTAATATTGACATGACGCTTGATGAGATAATCTTGCGCCCCCTGGCGAACTGCCTCAAGTGCTAGTTCATCATCGTTAGTATTTGTAAGTACAACGATTGGTACATGAGGAGCCTTGCTGAGTAGGGGGGCAAGTGAGGCTAATCCTTGGCTATCTGGTAGTGTCAGATCTAATAAGATGACATCAAATTCATTTTGATTAAGTTGTTCGAGGGCTTCCCGCAATCGTTTGACATGAACTAAACTAAATTGATTGAACTGGCTTAATGCCAAAATTTCATGCAAAAGTCTCGCTTCTGCTAAGTTGTCCTCAATCAGCAATATTCTTATTGAGACTGAGTTTGCAGCCATCATTTTGTGCTTTTGTTCACCCATTACTTTGCTCTCCTGCTTTCTCTGCGCTTAGGTCAACGGTAAAGTAACAGTAGAGAGCCAAAACTGTTCAATCAATTTGACAATTTCAAGTAGCTGGCTGAGGTTACGAGATTTGGTGATGTAGCAATTTACGTGTAAGTCGTAACTTTGAAAAATATCATCTTCGTTACTAGAAGTTGTCAGCACAACTACAGGAATACGTTTTAGCAAAGGGTCAGCTTTGATTTCTGCTAGTACCTCTCGACCGTCTTTTTTAGGTAAGTTTAAATCCAACAGAATCAAGTCTGGACGCACGGCATCAGTATACTCTCCTTCTTGGCGTAAATAATACATTGCGTCCAAACCGTTTCTAACACTTACTACTTTGTGAGGTAGCGAACTACTTTTCAACGCTTCTTCAATTAAGCGGATATCGCCTCGATTGTCCTCAACTAGGAAGATTGTTTTGTGCTTTTCGTCCGCTTCTACGTTCACGATCGCGTCCTCCGACTGGAATTGTCAAGTAGAATGTTGCGCCGCCTCCAAGTTCTGATTCAACCCAGATGCGACCTCTGTGGCACTCTACTATCTTTTTACAAATAGCTAAACCCATGCCTGTACCTGGGTATTCATCCCGTGTGTGCAAGCGTTGAAAGATCACAAAAATGCGATCGCTAAACTGCGGATCTATACCAATACCATTATCACGTACCGAGAATAACCACGCATCCTCTAACCGCGAAGCACCCACATGAATTACTGGCGCATCGTCACTGCGGAACTTAATCGCATTACCAATTAAATTCTGGAATAACTGCATTAATTGAGTACTATCTGCCATCACTGTTGGCAACTCATCATGGGTAATTACAGCTTTGCTTTCAGAAATGCGTCTTCCTAAATTTGTCAAAGCACGATTTAAAGGTTTCTCTACCTCAGTAATTTCAAATTCAACGCCTTGTTTATCTACACGCGAGTAAGCTAACACATCATCAATCAATGTCTGCATATGTCTTACTCCCTCAACAGCGAAACCAATGAACTCTTTAGCATCTTCATCAAGCTGCTGTTGATAACGCATCTCGATCAGTTGCACATAGTTTGCTACTTGATTGAGCGGTTCTTGTAAATCATGGGAAGCGACATAAGCAAATTTTTTCAGTTCGGCATTTGAGCGCTCCAAATCTTGAGCTAATAAAGCTAGTTCATCAGCTTGGCGCAGCACAATATTAATTAGTGCTTTCCTCAATTCCAGTGCTGCTTTAATCTCAACTTGTTTCCAAGGTAAAGACGTTAAGCGAACTGTTTCTTTCCACAATTCAAATGATTTGCGAGGCGATAAACGCACATTGCCATCTAATTGAGTTAATTCAAACGCTTTAGTAGGATCTCCCCCCCAATTCACGGTTTGAATCACTTCTGGTCGAAACCATAAAACATAGTTACGTTTAGAAATGGGAATAGCTAGTAAACCACTAGCAAAGTTTTTAAACCTTTCCGCGTCTGGATAAAGATGTGGCAGAGAATCAGTATAAAATACCTCATCATCAATATTATTTCTTAGCCATTGCACTAAAAAATTAAGATCGTCTTCTTTGGGAGTTTCACCAATTAGGGTGTAATTCCCCCCAAAACATATAGCTGCTCCTTGAGCATTGGCGAGGTCTAGTAAATTTGGTTGATGTTTAACTAACCCATCAATAAAGTTTTCTTCTTGGGACATAGATTCAATCAAGGCTGATTGGATATATGTCAACTTGATCCGATAGTCGTAATCTTCAGTTTCTTCTCTAGCTGAAATTTCAGAAAATATTACTCTTCCCAAGAATTCACAAGCTTTACGCAATTCATAAGCAACATACTTGGGTGACTGATGATGGCAAGCAATTAATCCCCAAAGTTTTTGATCTTTAATTAAAGAAATAGTTAAAGAAGCGCCAACTTTCATATTGTGCAAGTATTCAATATGACAAGGTGATGCACTTCTGAGGAGCGATAAAGTTAAATCAAGTGGACGTTGACTTGTTGGGTGCTGGGCAGGAATAATTTGAGCAGGTTGGGAAGAAGTATCTGGGATACATCTAATCCAATTAGAAGCAAATAATTTTCTAGCTGGTTGTGGAATATCTGATTCTGGGTAGTGTAAACCCAGATAAGGTTCCATACTTTCTAATTTTTCTTCAGCAATTACAGAGCCATGTCCATCATCATCAAATTTGTATAACATCACTCTGTCAAATCCTGTCACTTTTCGCACTTCTTGGACAATAATTTGACAGAACTCGCGCAAATTTGATGTTGCTTGTAATTGATTAATTGAGGTTCTAGCTAGATGATAAAAGCTTAAAAATGGAATGTTTTCGTTAGAAAGAGCAGGTTCTAGTTCTAAAATTAAAACACCGTCGGCATTACGGTGAAATACACCATCAAATACTAAGTAATCATCGCCAGCCTTTCTCACCCAAAGTTTTGTAGGATTAATAAAATCTAAGCTATCTGCTGATATTCCAGCTTTAAGTTTTTCTACTTGGAAGGCATCTAAAACTTCGTCTAGGTTTTTTCCGATGATATTTTCAGCAGCAAGACCGAAAATTTTAGGTACGTTACTGCTAAATTGTAATATTTGTAATTCAGGCTCTTGTAAAACGAATAGTACGCCGTGAGGCTGAATTTGACCAGATACATGAATTGGTGCTTGTTTCAAGCTAGTCAATTCTATGCCTGATACTTGGAAGTTGGTTGCCATTGCGATACTCCTCGCTTACTTGCTGCCCTGACAAGTAAAGTAGCGATTTAATTTAATGATTAACCAAGTATTTTACAAATATACATAAAATATTAAGAAAACACAAAATTAAGGTAATAAAGATATATTAAGGTAACAATTGCTTTACGTGCTGACTTGAAGAAACTTTTAACTTTTAGAAAAAATAAATGAATAAATTTTTTAGCTATAGCTAGGGACACAAAACTATTGGCAAGTTAAAGGGATAAAACTTATACAGACATCATTAAATATAAAAGCTAAGTGCTAATAGCTAACTGCTAATAGCTAACTACGATAAGTGTTAAAGTATAAAAATCCCTGATCTAATTACCAAAAATAGACCAGGGAGGAGATGATTAGCTAATTGCTAGTAGTAGCAGAATTTTCACTGGTAAAAGGTGTATTCATTGACCCAGATGTATTTCCAGGTATCGTAGGAGAGATGGGGCTAACTGCTGAAGGTGTAGTTGTAGGGCTAGATGTAGTCCCAGCTATTGTGGGAGAAATAGGGCTAACTGCTGATTTGTTGAAGTATTGGTAAGTAAGACGGGATATTTGCTGAATCAGTTGTCTAGCAGATACGTCATTGTGAGGACGTTCAACCATTACTGATGCAACATACCGCTTGCCGATGGGCATATCAATCAAGCCAACATCGGCTAAGATAGAGCCAATATCGCCAGTTTTGTGTGCAATTGTAGCACCTTTACCTAATCCTGGTGGTAGTAAGGTATTTGTGACGGTTTGGCGCATGATATTGAGAATACGATCGCGCGATCGCACTGAAACTAGACGACCTTCATTCACCATTACCATTACATTAGCTAGTTCTTGAGGACTGGTAGAATTATTTCCTTCTAAATCTGGGAGTGGTTTGTTGATTGTTGTAGCTGTTAAACCCCAAGAGCGAAATCGCTGATTTAAAGCTTCCGCACCGCCCAAACGGGTAATTAACATATTAGTCGCAGTGTTATCACTAATGGCGATCATTTTAGTTGCTGTCTCTAAAGCAGTAAATTGTTTTCCTGCCTTTTGATATTGCATATCACCGGAACCTTTAGCGATCATTTCTGGTTCCATTGTTAACATTTCATCAAGACTAACTTTGCCTGCATCAACATCTTGAAAAAAGGCAATTAATACTGGTACTTTAATTGTGCTAGCGGCTGAAAATGTAGAGTTACTATTGTAATCTAAGTAAGCACCTGTATCGAGATCGAGAACAAATACTCCAGCTTGCAATTTAGGGTTTGCTGTCGCTAAAGCTTCTAGTTGGGGTTTGAGGGCAAGGATTTCTTGTCCCATCGCTACCGTGATCGTATTTTTCTTTTCAGCAGAGGTTGCTTTTTCTAGAGAATTGTTATTAGCAGATGCTTCTACTGAGTGCCGACTAGAAGTGTCCCAAATCGACAAAAAAGTACCTACAATTGCGCCAATACCTACACCTAAGATCAGCAAACGTGCGAGATACATTAGTGGTGATAACGGGCGCGGTTGCGATCGCCCTAAATTCCCCTTCGGCTGTCTTTGATGATTTGTAACTTTAGGGCGCGGATCTAAATCTAGAGGTTTTCTACGCGGCGTTGTTGGCTTGGTAGACAAAAATTTTAATAAGGAAGGTCGGCGCTTGGCTGAAGGAATTTTCTTGGTGTCAGTTAATCGTTGATTTATGGATGTTGGTGCTGTGCGTATTTTATCGCTCTTGTTAGTTGTCGCCTGTCTTGATGTCGGAATTGCGTAGAGATTGCGAGAGCCTTGGTTAGTCGTAAATTGCCTAACTTGCTGTGGCGGCTGTAGCGTGCTAGGTTTTTTTGCAGGTTGCTGACTGTTTGTTTTGGGTTGATCTCGTGGCTGTCTGCGACTCATATATAAGTTTCCCTTGCCTAAACTTGATGTTAATTTCTCATTTGAGCTTGATATCAATAACAACTTTGATTTAGTTCTACGCTTCTGAGCCACTTGTTCTTAACTCCTCAAGCAATTAATAATTAACAATGACTAATGATCAATCACCAACTTGAATTTTAAGTTGAATTATGCCCATCTACGTTACTGCAAATTTCTATAAGACTTAAGCAGAATACCCAGAGATTGATTTTAGAAGCTATTGTGCTGCTATGGCTGAGTTGTATCAGGAGGTGAAAATGTTAGTTTCCATTCCATCTGACTAAAAATACCTCGCAACATAGCAACTTCTGTGGTAGTGACACCAGCACGGTTAAAAATCCGCCGTAGTTTTTCCATACGACTAGCAGCCGTGTGGGGATACAAGTAACCTATCTTTAATAAAACAGCTTCCATCTGCTGATAATACCCTTCTAAGTGATCTAAATCAGCGCGATCGCTCTCCTCATTTGTGTAAGATGTTGCTATTGCTGGAGGCGACTTGGAAGCAGAAGAAGTTAAAACCTGATCCCCAGCTACTAAGTGTTGATCCCTAGTTAATAATTGCTGTTGTAATTGGGTTAGTTCATAAGCGCAAATGCCAACTGACTGTGCCAAATTTAAAACAGGATATTCAGGATTAGTGGGAATGCGTAGAAAACGTTGAGCATAATTTAATTCGGTATTACTTAAGCCTCGGTCTTCTGGCCCAAAAATTAACGCTGATTGCACTTTTTCTTCTAGTAACCAAGGTAAAACTGTTCTTGGAGTTTCTAGTGGTGCTTCGATGGCACGGGAACGAGCGGTAGTTGCGATCGCTCTAGTACAACCTTTTAAAGCTTCAGGCATTGTTGCTACAATTTTGGCATTTTCCAAGATATCCACAGCATGGACAGCCATTTTACAAGCATCTTCTCCTAAGCGATCGCATTGTGGATTGACTAACACTAGCTGCTGTAGCCCCATGTTTTTGATCACACGCGCAATAGCACCGACATTTAAGCCTCCTGCTGGCTCTACTAATACAATTCGTACCTTAGCTAATGGCTGTTCATTCATCAAAATTTCTCACTCCTAACTTCTCCCTCCTCTCTCTTTATGCCACGCCAACGCTCTAAATCTGATTTACCCACAAAAATTTGCCCTGTATGTCAACGTCCCTTTACATGGCGTAAAAAATGGGCAGATTGCTGGGATGATGTGAAATACTGCTCAGAACGTTGCCGTCGCCGTCGATTTAATACAGATAGGAGTGAGGAGGGAGGAGAGAGGAGTAGCGAGTGATTTATTAGTAGTAGCGGAAATTTTCTTAGGCATTCAACTCAAATAGTGGTTATTTTTTAAAGATATGTCAGTTAATCAAATTCAACCTAAACTTATTATTCATGGTGGCGCTGGTAGTTCTCTTAAAGGTAAAGCGGGTATTGAAGCAGTTCGTAACTCACTCTACGCCATTGTCGAAGAAGTTTATGCGCTGCTGATTGCAGGCGCAAGCGCGCAGGCGGCTGTGGTTCATGGCTGTCATTTACTTGAAGACAACCCTCGTTTTAATGCTGGCACAGGTTCGGTGTTGCAATCAGACGGTCAAATTAGGATGAGTGCGGCGCTGATGGATGGTTCAAGCCAGCGTTTTAGTGGTGTGATTAATGTTTCTAAGGTACAACATCCGATTAAATTAGCTCAGTCTCTACAACAATTTCCAGATCGAGTGTTATCAGATTATGGATCAGCAGAATTGGCAAGGGAATTGCAAATTCCTGTATATAATCCTCTAACTACAATTCGCTTACAAGAGTGGCTGCAAGAAAGAGACGAAAATTTTATTAAAGAAGCTGCTGGGGTTGTGGCGGAAAAAGAATTAGTAGTGCCAGAAAAAGCTGGAGTAGGTACTATTGGGGTTGTGGTTTTAGATAACCAAGGTGGAATAGCTGCAGGAACCTCAACTGGCGGTAAAGGTTTTGAGCGAATTGGGCGAGTTAGTGATTCTGCTATGCCTGCTGGCAATTATGCCACTGAGTTTGCAGGTATTAGTTGTACTGGAATTGGGGAAGATATTATTGATGAGTGTCTAGCAGCACGAATTGTGGTGCGTGTAACTGATGGGATGCCGCTTGCTCAAGCTTTTGAGCGTTCATTTACCGAATCGCAACAGCATAAAAGAGATTTAGGAGCAATTGGTATTGATGCCACAGGTGCAATCGCTTGGGGTAAAACTAGCGAAGTTCTCTTAGCTGCTTATCATACTGGAGAACAGATGGGAGATACTTTGGAATGGATGGATAATGCTTTGTTTGGATTTATTAGTTAATTTATCTTCTTCTGGAATACATAATTATCAACACACCAATCAGAGCGATACTCCTGCGGAGTCGCTACGCGATCGCACCACCCAAAAGATCAAATTTATCTGGCGGTGTGCGATCAACTTGCCATCCCCAAAGTAAAGACAGCACTATAAATACACCCCCATAAGCGGCATAAACTCTGCCAAAATTGGCGGGTTGCAGGGTAGGAATAATCCCATAACATACCAGGGCAATTGCTCCTAAAATAGCTAACCAAATGCTCTGATTTTCCCGCAACCACAGCCATATCAAGTAGCCTCCGCCTATTTCGCACAATCCGGCTAATAAAAAATAGAGCAGAGACTTGACAATTAGCATTTTATTGCTACTTTTTTTCAGGTGTAGAATTCAAACGCCATCCTGGTTTCACAACTTGACGCGCCCTAGCAACTACCAAGCAATCATCGGGTACATCTTCTGTTACAACCGAACCAGCCGCAACTGTGACATCTTGCCCTAAAGTTAGGGGTGCGACTAAAACGCTATTAGAACCTGTTTTGCTGCCAGTGCCGATATTTGTAGAATGCTTGTTAACACCGTCGTAGTTAGCTGTAATAGTACCAGCACCAATATTAACGCGATCGCCTAAAGTGGCATTTCCCAAATAAGACAAGTGAGCAATATTAGTGCGATCGCCAATTTTAGTACTTTTCAATTCCACAAAATTGCCGACACGACAAGCTGAACCAACGTCTACATGATCGCGCAAATGCGTATATGGGCCAACCCGCGTTCCTGCACCAATCACACTATCTGTGACGACAGAATACAATACTTTAGTATTTTCCCCGATTTGGCTATCTTCGATCAAACTTCCAGGGCCAATCCGACTACCTGCACCAATAAAAGTTTTTCCGCGCAGATGAGTTTGCGGTTCAATAATTACATCTGGTTGTAATTCAACTGTGTCATCTATCGTGATACTGGCTGGGTCAACTAAAGTCACCCCAGCAGCCATCCAAGCATCCTTAACTCGTTCTTGCAAAATCTCGTAAGCTGATGCTAGTTGTTTGCGATCGTTAATACCGAGAATTTCCTGGTAGTCTTCCACATCCACAGCCATTACTGGATCGAGGAATTTCACTGCATCAGTTAGATAATATTCCTGTTGGTCATTATCTGTTTGTAGTTGTGGCAGCACTTTTGCTAGTTGCGACCAATTAAAACAATAAACACCAGCATTCACTCGGCGATTTTGCCTCTGTGCTGATGTGCAGTCGCGGTCTTCGACAATTTGTTGCACAAGATTTTGACCGTTACAAATTACACGCCCGTATCCTTTAGGATTTGGCAGATGCGCCGTTAGCAGAGTGGCAGCATTCTGATGTTGTTGATGAGTTTGCAACAGTTGTTGCAGAGTTTCAGGACGTAATAATGGGACATCGCCATTTAATACCAGCAGATCACCCGTAAAATCTTGCAAGTAAGGCAAGATTTGTTGTACAGCATGACCCGTGCCTAGTTGCTGAGTTTGTTCGACAAATTCTAAATCAGAAATAGATTGTAAAGCATCTTTAACTTGTTGACCTTGATAGCCGACAATGACGAGCCGCCGCGAGGGTTGAATCTCAGAAAGACTGTGCAGCACTCGTTCAACCAACGCTCGCCCTCCCAAAGAATGTATTACTTTGGGCAGATCCGATTTCATCCGCGTCCCGCGTCCAGCCGCTAAAATTGCTACCGCTACCATGAGATTTTTAATTATCAATTATCAATTATCAATTATCAATTATCAATTATCAATTCAAGAATGTTGCCCCTTGATCGTGGAAAATCAACAAAATTTTCCTACTTTGAAGCCCCTACCTCAGTTAATTGTTAATTGTTCATTGTTAATTGTTAATTCATTAGCTGGCGTTTCTGCTATTTGATTAGAAAGGATAAATTTACTAAATTGCTCTACTAATTCAGGATTACGCCAACCTTTAGCTGTTTCTTCCTTCATAATTTCTAAGGCTACTGTTGGTGTAAATGCTTTTTTATAAGGGCGTTCACTTGTCAAAGCGTCATATATATCAAGAACTTGAAATACTTGGGCTAGATAAGGAATTTGATTACCAACTAAACCATTGGGATAACCTGTACCGTCCCAGCGTTCATGATGATAGCGAATAATTGGCAGTACACCTTTGAATGTCCGCATCGGCTGGCAAATCTGCTCACCGATGATTACGTGCTGCTTCATAATTACCCACTCTTCAGCCGTCAGTTTACCCGCTTTCAACAGCACTGCGTCGGGAATACCAATTTTGCCAATATCATGCAGATACCCGCCCCACATTAAATCGCGAATTTCATTGCGCGAAAGGTTGATAAATTCACCAAAGCCTTGAGCCATTTTTACGAGTCGTTGGCAGTGATCGCCAGTGTCAGGATCGCGACTCTCGGCTATGCGGGCTACTGAGAACAGTACTTGTTCAGCATGGTCTAGATCCTCATTGAGACGTTTTTGATGGACTAGGGACTTAACACGCGCAGAAAGTTCTAGGCGATCAAAAGGTTTGCTTAAAAAATCATCACCACCAGCTTCAATGCCCATAATCCGCGATCGCCGATCATTCAGGGCTGTGATGAAAATAACTGGTATTAGGCGTGTGTGGTCATCTTGTTTCAATCGCCGACACACTTCATAACCATCCATCCCTGGCATCATCACGTCCAGCAGAATCAAATCTGGTTTGGCTACAACCACCTTCTCCAACGCCGCTTCACCACCATCTGCCTCAAATACTTCATAACCTTCTACGGTTAATAGTGCTACCGCCGTCATCCGACTAGATGGATGATCGTCAACAACCAAAACTTTAGGTTTATCAGTATCAGATACGCTCACGGAAGAACACCTTTTTGGACTTGGGGAAACCGCAGAAGCACCTATTAAATTCAGCATGACCTACCGCAGGAATTTCCTTTCAGTATCCTAGATAACCATTACTGCTGAAATCAGGTTTTATACTGATCTTTAGCGAACTCAACTGCGAAATTATTGTTATTTACAATTCTTAATATGTAACTGGAAATAATTTTGGGTTACTCGTTAACTTGAAAGCGTAGTGAACCAGCGCTTTTTCCAGTGAGAAGTAGGTTCTAGCAAACTTGCTTGTTGCTCTATTTTACGTCTATGTAATATTACTGTTGCAGGATCGCACAGTTTGGGATCGCGATAGGGAATAGCTGCACGGGTTTGTAAATGCTCTTGTTCTTGGGGAGAAATTGGTAAATCAGTAGCAGTAAAACTAGCAATAGTTCCAGGAGAGCGCCTACCTACTGGATCAGAAGAAAAAATGTGTAATCCTGCTTCTATCATCGCAGCCCGCACCGCAGCGGAGCAGGAATATGTCGCAATTCTGCCCGTTTGAGCGCAGCAACTAGCTAATAACCCCATAAATTCCACTGTCCATAGCTGAGGACAAGTAGGCGGAGAAAAAGGATCGAGAAAAATCGCATCTGCTTTAAAACCCAAGTTTAAACAATGTTGAAGCGTTTTTCTGGCATCACCAATCAGCAATTGAGCCTTAATTTGCTCGGTTTCGATGTGATAATTGTTAGCTAGTTGAGTAAGAATTTGGGCAATAGGGTCAGACCAGTTACTCAGGAGATGATGAGCGATCGCAGCTTTTGGGACAGTTGAATCTAACTCTAAACCCACCCACTCTACACGACAATTAGGATTAACTTCCCAAATTGTTGCTAAGGCTGCTGCTGTGTTGTAGCCCAATCCATAACAAATATCTAATATTTTAATCCTTGGCTGTTGAGCTTTTTGCCTAAGTTGAGTAGGTTCAACAAACTTAAATTGAGCTTCTTGAATTGCTCCATGACGACTATGAAAATCTTCTCCAAATTCAGTCGAAAAAAACGTAAAAGATCCGTCTGCTGTTTGTTGTGGCGTAAAAAAAATAGAGCTTTCCATTTTTAATAGGTTTTTATTTTTAATACTTTTTAATACTAATAAGGCTTTGCCACAAGGTTATATAGCATTATTAATTGTTAATTGTTTTTGGTCGCTGCACTGAAGTAGGAAAAATTTCTTTTAAAGCAGATTCTCGTTGCGCGGGTGTTTCTTGCCCCCAATTCCAAAGACTTTCATAAAAGAAGAAAGACACACCAGCTAATTTATGATTGCGGACAACTTGAACTTGAGTCTCAATTTGTTGACTCGGTACAGAACGACCTTTGAGACCAGCAAGAATACCAATACTTACGGGAATATGACTTTGAGCAAGCTTGACTTCTTCGCGTTCCAATTCTCTAATAAAACGCGGTAAGTCGTTGCGATACACCTGCAAAATAAGTTCATCAACTTGATTACGTCTTTCCCAAGAAAACCAATCTTGTAAATAAGCTGGCAGGGAAAAATGTAAAGGGTTAGTAGCTATAGAAATAATACAGTTAGGTTTTCGGGCTTTTACTACTTGGTATAACCTAGCCATAAAATCATTAAGTTTGTCAGCCCGCCAGCGTACCCAAAAAGTTTCTTGCGGGTTCGCATCAGGAGTTAGACCTGGGAGTTCTTTCTCATACATACCAATGGTGTAAGGATCGTAACCCATTGCTACAGGCAATGCAAAGTGGTCATCAAATTGAATGCCATCAATGTCGTAATTGTTAATAACTTCACTAACCAAATCCAGCATGAATTGCTGTACTTCTGGATGAAAAGGGTTTAGCCAAACCCGTTCGTCTTGACCTTCTTTCCAAATTTTTGTGCCATCTTTGCGGTTAGTTAACCAATCTGGGTGACTTTTGGCTAATTGAGAATCAGCAGGAGCCATAAAGCCAAATTCAAACCAGGGAATAACGCTTAAGCCTTTTTGATGCCCCTGTTTAACAATTTCTTTAAGCATATCCCTACCTTGCAGCCCAGGTTCGGGATGTAGCGATCGCCCAAATGTCCGTTTTGCTATAGGACTAGGATAAAGAGTGTATCCATCATTCCAAACTGTAGGATAAACAGTGTTGAAATTAAGCTGTTGCAGCTTTTGCACCGCAGCAGTAAGTTTAGTGCGTGAAAACAGCACATCACTATCTACATTGGTCAGCCAAACACCTCTTAATTCTGAAGTATTATTTAAATTAGTCTGAGCAGAAGAGCTAGTCGGTATGATTACCGCTATAGCTAGGAGTAATACACACAGCCAAGCAACATTCTTCTGATACTTACCAACTGATTTAAAAAAAACTAGCCTTTTAGCACAAAATTTTAAAATGTAATTTTTAGCTTGTTTCAACATTGAAATATTTTTATTGTAAAATTAATGACAACTGGCGATTTTAACTCTGAGTTTGAATACTACTTGATTGCTATTCAATTATTAACTTATTTTTTGATTATTTTATGAGTAACAGCAAAAATATTATATTTGTTCAAAATAGCTTTCTTCCTGCTGAATAAAGGTTTCTGTTTATGATAGTCTGGCACAAGTGAAAATCAATTTTAAAAGCAAATGATTGATAATAACACACCTATTATAATTTCTGCCCAATGGCTTGCCAAACACCTTAATGATCCACAAGTAGTAATTGTTGATTGTCGTTTTTCACTTGCAGATCCAGAAGTAGGACGGCAGCAGTACAAAACCAGCCACATACCTGGTGCTTACTATCTAGATCTTAATCAAGACCTCTCTAGTGCTGTACAGCGTCATGGAGGTCGTCATCCTTTGCCCAATCCTACTGAGTTAACTAACAAACTAGCAGCAATTGGAATCAATTCTCAAGAAACACTTGTAGTTGCATATGATGATTCGCGTTTTGCCTTTGCTGCACGTCTGTGGTGGTTACTACGCTATCTAGGACATCAGCAAGTTGCTTTGCTTGATGGTGGCTTTTCAGGATGGCAAAAAGCTGGATATGGTGTAAATAATCAACTACCGAAGCCTGAACCAGGAAAATTTATTCCTCAGATCAACAGCCAATGGGTGGTGGATATTAACACAATCAAAGCGCGAAAAGACCTACCTAACGTAGTGTTGGTTGATTCACGAGAAAGCGATCGCTATCGAGGAGAACGTGAACCCATCGATCCCATTGCTGGTCATATTCCAGGTGCGGTTAATTACCCCTGGCAAGATGTTTCCGACTCCCAAGGCTACATCTTGCCTGTTTCAGAACAACAGCAACGTTGGAAAGATATTCAGCAAGCAGAGGAAATTCTAGTTTATTGTGGTTCTGGCGTAACAGCCTGTGTAAATCTCTTGTCCTTAGAAATGGCTGGTATTCAGAAAGCATTGCTGTATGCTGGCAGTTGGAGTGATTGGTGTTCCTATCTTACAGCCCAGGGCTAGGCAGATGCCAAACTAATATTTACAGTAACCAAGTAACAGATTAATTGGCGATATATATATAGTACCAGCGCTCCGCTTGCTTCTTGAAATGCGTAAGTCCTGCCAGTAAATATATGGTGACGAAACACAATCATCTCTAGTTTGTGCGTAAATCATCATTTAAATAGTAGAGTTGAAAAAGACTTATCGTTGATTGCTCGCTGGATGCACCTATTCTGACTCTGTTGGATTACAGTTTTACTGTAACTATTGGGAGCGATTGGATCGAGAATTCCATATAGAGCAATTAATATAAATACTATGGAATACTCATATAAGCAAGAATCATTAACATTCATTGAGTTTTTCAACTGCTATAATGAGGAATTCCAATTAATTTGTAACAATATCTTAGGTTTAAATGTTTATGTCTTGCTCTTTCAACCGTCTTTCTATTTTTGTAGACGGGAACAATATGTTCTATGCCCAACAAAAAAACGGTTGGTTTTTTGACCCTAGACGTGTTCTTGAATTCTTTACAAAAGATCCCGAAGTTAATCTTATCAACGCTTTTTGGTATACCGGATTAAAAGATCCACAAGATCAACGCGGGTTCAGAGATGCCTTAATTAGCTTGGGTTACACAGTTCGCACAAAAATACTTAAGGAATACTACGATGATGTTTCTGGCAGATACTCCCAAAAGGCTAATTTAGATATAGAAATTGTTGTAGATATGTTTAATACAGTTGAGCAATATAATAGAGTAATACTTTTTAGTGGCGATGGTGATTTTGAAAGAGCTATTGAACTTTTACGTTCTAAAAATACTCATATTACAGTAGTATCAACAGAAGGAATGATTGCTAGAGAATTACGAAATGCTACTGACCGTTATATTGATTTAAATGATATTCGTTCATTTATTGAAAAAGTTGACTACTAGAAATGCTGAAATCAAAAATTTCAGCTATCTTAAATAACAAGGTAAGTAAGTAGGCATCAATAAATGCAGCTTGAAGCTACCCTAATTTTTTAGACCATCAGCAATGCCTGCCCAATATATTGCATAGTTATATGAATTTATACCTATCTATTTAAATGAACGCCATTCCAGCTAAAGGATGGTGAGTTATCAACAAAGCTTACGCAAATCAAAATGTTAAACCTGTAAATAGCAGAGGATAAGGGCATTTTTTACTGAGTCCTGAATTTTTAGTAAAAGCCCCTAAAAATACAAATGCGTAAGTCCTAAAAAATTCAGTTTTGTCACTTGTTCCATCTCAACTAATTGCGCTATGAACACACCAGCACAACCAGACCGTATTATTATCTTTGATACCACGTTGCGCGATGGGGAACAGTCTCCAGGGGCAACACTAAATGTAGATGAGAAACTGACAATTGCCCGTCAGCTTGCGAAACTAGGCGTTGATGTAATTGAAGCTGGTTTCCCATACGCCAGTTCTGGAGATTTTGAAGCTGTCCAAAAAATTGCTCAAGTTGTTGGTGTAGAATCAGGGCCAACAATTTGTGGTTTAGCAAGAGCAACACGCCAGGATATCAAAGCAGCAGCAGAAGCGTTAAAACCAGCAGCTAAACATCGGATTCATACTTTTATTGCTACTTCAGATATTCACCTAGAATACAAACTGAAGAAAACACGGCAAGAAGTACTTGCAATAGCAGAAGAGATGGTCGCCTATGCCAAATCTTTAGTTGATGATGTTGAATTTTCACCTGAAGATGCTGGTCGTTCTGATCCTGAATTTTTGTATCAAGTGTTAGAGCGTGCGATCGCTGCTGGTGCTACAACAATTAATATTCCCGATACCGTCGGTTACACTACACCTAGCGAATTTGGTGCAATAATTCGTGGCATCAAAGAAAACGTCCCTAACATCGACCAAGCGATTATTTCTGTTCACGGTCATAACGACTTAGGTTTAGCTGTAGCTAACTTTTTAGAAGCCGTAAAAAATGGCGCACGGCAACTAGAATGCACCATTAACGGTATTGGTGAACGTGCTGGTAATGCGGCACTAGAAGAATTAGTCATGGCTCTTCATGTGCGTCGGCAGTATTATAATCCGTTCTTGGGTCGTGCTGTAGATTCAGAAGAAGCACTCACTAATATTGATACCCGTCAAATTTACAAAACATCCCGCTTAGTTTCCAGCCTCACTGGGATGTTAGTACAACCTAATAAAGCAATTGTTGGCGCTAATGCCTTTTCTCATGAATCTGGAATTCACCAAGACGGCGTTTTAAAGAATAAGCGTACCTACGAAATTATGGACGCGCAATTGATTGGCTTAACAGACAATCAAATTGTGTTGGGCAAACTTTCTGGTCGCAACGCTTTCCGCACTCGCCTACAAGAACTTGGTTTTGAATTATCAGAAACCGAGCTAAATAAGGCATTTGTCAAATTTAAAGAATTGGCAGATAAAAAGAAAGAAATCACTGACTGGGATTTAGAAGCCATTGTCAATGATGAAATTCAACAAGCGCCAGAATTATTCCGTCTAGAATTTGTACAAGTTTCCTGTGGTAATCAGGCTCGCCCGACAGCTACTATTACCCTACGGACACCAACTGGAGAAGAATTAACTGATGCTGCTATTGGTACAGGGCCAGTTGATGCGGTATATAAGGCTATTAACCGTGTGGTGAATGTACCTAATCAGTTGATTGAATTTTCAGTGCAGTCAGTAACGGCTGGTATTGATGCGATTGGGGAAGTAACAATTCGCCTGAAGCACAAAGAACGGATTTATTCTGGTCATGCTGCTAACACCGATATCATAGTTGCTTCGGCTCAAGCTTATGTCAACGCTCTTAACCGCCTGTATGGTGCATTGCAGCGCGAGGAATCAAGCCAAACAAAGCCAACATTAGCTCAAGAACTCACAGCGCCAGATGCTTCAACCGTCGGTTCAGCAAAAGTTTAATTATCTGTTAGTAGGCTAGGTTAAGAGGCGTTCCTAGTAACGTCTCTTATCTCTATTCTTAACACCCTATCCTCAAAATAATTAAGCACTGAAAAATATCTGCGTACCCTGCGGAAAGCGCTAATGCGCTATATCTGCGGTTAAAATCTCTTAAAAGCCCTTTTCGGATAAGCAAGAGATGATTCCAGAAAAAGTTCTTGATAAAGAGAAAACATTCCACGACCAATGGGCATCTACCATTGATATAGAAGGAATCAAAGTAAAAGATTATTTTGAAGCCTGCACAGCACCAGAAAATCGCTTTATTCTTCAACAATTAGGCAATATTAAAGGTAAGCGAATTTTAGATTTAGGGTGTGGTGCGGGTGAAAATAGTGTTTATTTTGCTAAAAGAGGGGCAGTTTGTGTAGCTGCGGACTATTCTCCTGGGATGGTGGAAGTTGCTTTACAATTAGCTGCTGCTAATCAAGTTAAGATAGAAGGCTG
Source organism: Oculatellaceae cyanobacterium (assembly GCA_036702875.1). Classification (GTDB taxonomy): domain Bacteria; phylum Cyanobacteriota; class Cyanobacteriia; order Cyanobacteriales; family PCC-9333; genus Crinalium. The sequence continues at coordinate 39,315 of DATNQB010000084.1, forward strand.
CACAGAAAATGCGATCGCGCTCTCATTTCCTGATAATAGTTTTGATATTGTCTACGCCTCTAACTTACTCCACCACTTGCCAGACCCTCAAGCTGCTATCCGAGAAATGTATCGAGTTCTCAAACCAGGCGGGTTCGCTTGCTTTTGGGATCCTTTAAAGCACAACCCTGTGATTAATGTTTATCGTCGCATTGCTACTTCGGTGCGAACAGAAGACGAACAACCGCTAGATATTAATATCGTTAATTTTGTCAAGTCCCTATTTTCGACAACAACTTACGATACATTTTGGATAGCTACGCTATGGATTTTTTTACGCTTCTATTTAATAGACAGAGTTGACCCCAATCAGGAGCGCTATTGGAAGAAAATCATTATTGAGCAGGAAAAACTGCAACTAAATTATCAGCGTCTAGAGAAAATTGATTTAGTTTTAAAAAAGCTACCTTTAATCAAGCGGTTTGCTTGGAATATTGCTGTAGTAGCGACAAAATAGCATATTCTTTCAGAAACAATTTAAAAGGGGATGTAATTGCACTCTGCACATCCCCAATCCTTTTTGCTTGCAGTCCAACACGAATAATTTCTGCTTTGTGGAGTAACAATACTTATTTAAAATAGCTGGCTTCCGCTTCGAGAATCCGCAACAAGTTTTCGTTACCACTAGCTCTAGCTACTTCTATTCTATGCTGTAGGCTTTTTTGGATGTTATCGCGATGAATAGCAGCCGCCTTTTTTACGCTGTCTTGACGATTTGTGTTCATGATGGACATTTTTATTTATAAACTAGGGTGTTGGCTATATTTATAAGATAACATTTTGCTCGTGAAACTGTATGATATGTTACAGAAAGTTTATGGGCTGTTGTGTAATCAAGTCATAAATATTACTTCTTAAGTGTAAAAAAATCGTTTTCCAGATGCTTAACAGCAGGATAATTACTCTTTTGAGCGATTTTGGCTTGAGCGATGTTTATGTGGGGGTGATGAAGGGGGTAATTAGCCAAATTAACCCGACATTGACGATGGTGGATTTAACGCACCAGATCCCAGCCCAAAATATTCCTGCGGGTAGATTTTGTTTGATGAATGCCTACTCATATTTTCCACATGGAACAGTACATATAGCTGTGGTAGATCCAGGGGTAGGTAGTAAGCGGCGCTCAGTCGCTGTAGAATTTGACTCTGGTTTCTTAGTCGCACCGGATAATGGATTATTGAGTGGCGTTCTTAGTCAGAGTGTAGTCAAGACAGCAGTAGAATTAACTAATCCTAAGTATTGGCGAACAAGTACACCCAGCACCACTTTTCACGGTCGAGATATTTTTGCACCAGTGGGGGCGCATCTTGCTAGTGGTATTCCCTTAGAACAGTTGGGAAAAGTAATTGATCCTAAAACTTTAATACAGCTACCTATCGGCGAATGTAGTCAAAGTGATCGAGGCGCGACTGGTTATATTCAATATGTGGATCACTTCGGTAACTTAATTACTAATATTCCAGGGACTTACGTTCAAGAAAAAGCTTGGTCAGTGTTAGTATCTGATGTGAGTATCCCTGGTTGTACAACTTATCACGATCAACCTGTTGGTAGTGCGATCGCACTCATTGGTAGTCATGGGTGGGTAGAAATTGCCGTTAATTGTGGCAATGCACAATCTCAGTTACAGATAAACTGGGGGGATAGAGTGGAAACAATTAACAATTAGCAATTAACAGTCCATCTCTTTGATCCTTATACACCCTAAGAAATTACTATGACTCAGTTGCAGCTTGAACCCGAAGTTTATCAAGGTCAATTTGGAGAGTTTACAATTACCGAGAGCGATCGCACTGGTGTAATTATCTATCGTACTAGCTTAATGGTAGCGGCGTTAAGCTTTGCAATGGGTAGTTTTCTAGTGATTGCTTTTGGAAATGATATAAGTGTTCTCAACTTATTAACTCCCCTATACGCAGTTTTCTGTTTAGGTTTGGGTATTAGCTTACTGACAATTCATATATACATGGCAGCACTACATCGCTTACTGCAAATATTTTGGGGTATTGGTACGGTTAGTGCAGCCTTTTTTGCTATTCAAAGTAGTGAACCGCTTGCTTTATTTGTTTATAATCACCCACTTACGTTATTTGGAATTGGCTTTACATTCGCGGCTTTAACAGGAATTTTTTTCAAAGAAGGTTTTTGTTTTAACAGACTAGAAACTAAGCTGCTTACGCCTTTAGTACCGATGCTACTTTTAGGGAAAATGGCTGGTATTTTACCATTACAAGCTGAGCCTTTTTTACTAGGCGGATGGGCGATATTATTTTTGGTGTTTGCGCTGCGGAAGGCAGTGCAACGAATTCCTGATGATATAGGTGATAAGTCGGTTTTTAGTTATTTAAAACAACAAAAATCAGCTAAAGCTTAATTTGCCGTAGGAATGATAGGTGAGGGGAAATAATTTTATTAATTTTATAGATTGCTCTTAACTACTGTAAGTTAGCGTAACAATTTAATATTTAATAGACTCTAGCAAACTGTTATTTTTCAGCTAAATAAACTTTAATTGCTAGAGGATACAAAATTGGTAGCAGAACGCGCTTTTTGGTTGGCTTGGTCGCAAATCCCTGGAATTGGGCCAGTTTTAATTCAGCGACTACAACAGCAATTTGACACTTTAGCCGCAGCTTGGGAAGCGCAGCCAAGACAATTAGGACAAGTGGAGGGGTTTGGTCAAAATATTATTCAAAAGGTGCTGCAAGAGCGATCGCGCCTTGATCCTGAAACGTTCTTGCAAGAACACCAACAGAAAAACCCTAATTTTTGGACACCAGCAGATCCAGATTATCCGCGCTTGTTACTAGAAACTCCTAGCCCACCACCTGTGCTGTACTACCAAGGGGTAGTTGATCCACAAGAGAATCTGGGAATACGCCCTGCTGTGGGAATTGTTGGTACACGCGAACCTTCGGAGTATGGTAAGCGGTGGACGCGCAGAATTAGTACTGCCTTGGCTAAGAAAGGCTTTACAGTTGTATCTGGGATGGCTCAAGGTATTGACACAGAAGCTCATCGCGCTTGTGTTGATGCTGGAGGGCGCACACTAGCGGTTTTAGGTACGGGTGTTGATCTTGTTTACCCACCGCGCAATCGTAATCTTTATAATGATATTCAGAAACAAGGGTTAGTTTTGAGTGAGTATCCTGCTGGTACTCAACCAGATAGATCTCATTTCCCCCGCCGTAACCGTATTATTGCTGGTTTAAGTCGTGCTGTTTTAGTTATGGAAGCGCCTACAAAATCTGGTGCGCTAATTACTGCCAATGTTGCTAATGATTTCTGTCGGGATGTTTACGTTTTACCTGGATCGTTAGATAATCCCAATGCGATTGGTTGTTTGGGCTTATTAAGTAGGGGGGCTCATGTAATTTTAAATGAAGGGCATTTGTTAGAAATGCTTGGAGCTATACCCCAACTCGATACTACTGAACAATTACAATTATTTGATCAAACACCAAAAACACCTATTCCAGATTTAGAACCAGAACTTAAGCAGGTATGGAGTGCGATCGCAAATGATCCTACTCCTTTTGATTTAATTGTGCAACAAGCTGGTTTGGCTGCGGGATCAGTCTCTAGTGCCTTATTACACTTGGAATTAATGGGGTTAGTTGCTCAATTACCTGGTATGCGCTATCAGAAAAGTTAAATATCCTGTTCTTTGTTGCCATACTTGCTCTAGGCGGGTTATAGCTTCTTCTGTATAGCGTTTTGCTTCTTTTTTGATTGCTCTCCATAACACTGTCAGATCTTTGACATTTCGACAAGAACGAATCAAAGCACTACAAGCTGCAATCCATTGTTCTAATTTACGATAACTAATAAAATAGCCACCCCAGCCTTCAATATGTACCCACAACACATATTTCCACCTTTCCCACCTCAATATGCGACTAGGATCGCATTCGCTCAACTTAGCCAGTTGCTTGCGGGTAATTACAAAGTTATTTGGGTTGATGCGACGGCGGAGGAAATTCATAGGGGCGATCGCTTTTAAAAACATACTTCTATTTTATAGCACTAGCGCATAAGTGTATACGCATAAGCATTAGGAATCTGGATTGGATTAATAAAGACTCATAAGCTGAAAGTTATGTATAAAGTCAAAGTTAGAGTAAAAGAGCTTTGCAAAGAACGTAACTGGAGCGTCAACGAGTTAAGCAGACGTTCTGGTGTAACGTATACAACTGTTCGCCGTTACGCTATGCAACCAATGACCAAGATAGAAATGGATCCGATTAGTCGAATCAAAGAAACATTGGGTTGTTCTTGGGAAGAATTGCTTGAATTACAGGGTGATGATTCTTTCGATGATTAAGTGCGATCGCGTAAGCACTGACTTGTCAGTTCGCCCTTGCACGTTAGTGGGAAATTGCCGCGATCGCGTAGCGACTCCGTAGGAGTATCGCACTTTTCCAAAATCATACCCAAGGGGGAGGTGAACAACCGTGTGATTTTTATTCAAATTTAAAAACTTAAAACTTTACCTGAAGAAATCACTGAATATTAATGTAAAATTGAGAACTGAAAGAAGGGGAGTAGCTTTTAGCTGAACATTCAGCTAAACCACCTGAGTCAACATACTGGCGTTACGCCTGGTTCAGGTGACAAGTCTTTAAAACTCAGACTTCAATAGAAGCTGAGATTAAACTGCAAAACTTGGCAGCGAGACCTTCACTAAGTTCACCTATATGGTGAGCTTGGTGAGGTCTAATATGTACTCATCAAGCTCACACTAGCAATTAAGGAGCTTGATGAGATGTTAAAGGCTTTTACTGCCGGATTATTATTAATAATGCTATCGGAATTAGGCGATAAAACCTTTTTTATCGCGATGCTATTAGCAATGCGCCATTCACGCCGTTTAGTGTATATAGGCGTGGTAACTGCTTTGGCAGCAATGACAATTATTTCCGTGTTCGTTGGACAAATTATTTCGCTACTACCACAGAGTTATATCCATTATGGAGAGGTTTTGTTATTTCTAGGCTTTGGGATAAAGCTGTTGTATGATGCCAGCCAAATGCCTAATGATAGTTGTGAGGCGGAAGTCAAAGAAGCGTCTCTTGTAGTTGAGCAAGCTGAGAAAGAGCTACCACCACAAGTGAACTCTTTAGCAATTATTTTAGAAGCATTTGGATTAACATTTGTAGCAGAGTGGGGCGATCGCACACAAATCGCCACAATTGCTTTAGCTGCCTCTAATAACCCTTATGCTGTAACTTTAGGAGCGATTTTAGGTCATGCTATTTGTGCTGTCATCGCCGTTGTGGGAGGACGGATGATTGCAGGGCGCATTTCCGAGAGGATAATAACAGCAATTGGTGGCAGTTTGTTTATCGCATTTGGTGCGATCGCCTTATTCGATAAGTCCTGGTGAGGGTTGAAAACTGAGCAATAAGCAGTTATCCGATAAACACTAACTGTTTACTAGCCATTGTTAATTGTTAATTGTTAATTGTTAATTGTTCACTGGTTTTGGTTCAACTATCTGACTGCGGGGAGTAGTAGTAGTAGGAGAAACTATAGGACTAGCTTTTGGCTGTTTAGCAGAGGCTATTTGTTTAATTTGGTCTTTATACTGTGCAGGTGCCAAACTAGCGGCTACGGTGAATAGCGGTTTAGCTTCTACATTTTTACCCAGCTTTTGCAACACCATCGCCTTAGCTAGTACAGGTCTAAAATCTTGTCGATCATTCTTAGTAGCTTGATCATAAATAGCGATCGCTTCTACATAACGTTCCTGATTGAAATAAACTTGAGCTAGTAATAGCTGTACTGAAGTAGTATCGATAGTTCCAGGCTGACTAGGATTTACTTGTGCAGCAGTCTTCAAAGTTTCCTGTAGTAAGCCAATCGCCGCTTCTGGGCGTTTTTGCTCTAACAACAGGCTAACAAGTCCTTGCAAAGCATTCATATTTCCTGGTTTAGCAGCCAAAATTGTGCGATAAGTTTGGGCTGCTACCTCACGGTCTCCTAAATGTTGCTTCGCCTGAGCAAGTAACACCATGTAATCAGTCTGCTCAGGGTTTAAATAAGCTAACTTTTCCAAAGGTTCAATAGTACCTTTGATATCACCTAGTTGTAAGCGTGCTTCTAGCAACCCCCGTAGAGCCGTAGGATTATCTGCTTCTCTTGCTAAAACCAGTTCATAGCCTTTAGCTTGAGATCGCAGTTCTGTAAGTTCTGCTAAAGAAGTATTTTGATTTGGTGCAGATTCGGCAACCGCAGGGGGTTGACTATCCTTGAGAACACTACTGAGCAAAGGCAGGATGGAAATTCCTACAAAAGCCAGCAGAGCTAACAATAAAACTAAATTAATGATCCAGCGACCGCGATTAAAAGACACACAAGTACTTTGAACTCTAATGACATTATCAACGACAACTGAGTTTTCAGATTGTTTCACCCTGAATTGTTAATTTTAAGCTGGATTAAGATTAATAGCTAACAACCGTAAATACAGTTTTTATGTCCAACAGCTTACGAACTTACCTCCATTTCTGTTTCACTTTTGGGCTACGTGACGATAGTAATTTGTTAAATGCACAACAGAAAGCTCAGGTGTCTAGCGCTTGTGGGTGGTAGTTGACTACAATAAACTGACTATAAAAAACGCTAACCGCTCTAATTGCTTTGCACATCTAATGCTTAGAATGTGTAAACGCCCCTAGCTTTGAAGCGTAAGTATTAAAAATGGGATAGGGAAATGTGTCTCTCCCGCAAGGAGTTTATATGAATTATTCTGTGAATCGCTCTACCGAATCAGCCGAGTCTCCTGTCAATCAACCACAAGAGCCGGACGATCAGACTGTTAATCCGTCCAACCAAATTCAAGAATCTACTCAAGATGTGACAGCCAATACCGAGACCGCATCACTGACAGATGCGATCGCTGATTCTGGAACAGAAACCCCAGCAGATATAAAACGACAACAACCCATCCCTCCGCCTAGTGAACCGATGCAGTACCGAGCTATTGGGCTGGTTCGGGGTCAATATATGCCTTCTGCCGAGCAATTTACTCAAGGCACGCTACTGGCTGCAGATCATACGTTAATTGATGCAGTTTTACTCGGTAGAATCATGAGTTTGGTGAAAAATCACCTCAACTTATCCGAGAATCATCTTTGGGTTGTTTATCCTCGGACACGCAAAGAAGACGACAAATTACACGTTCAAATTGTTGGCGTTTGGGAACCAGAACACCTCAGCACCAAATTGCTTACTGATTCTCAAAGTGGGGAGGAAGATCCATCTGAGGTCAAGGGTACAGAGGTTGATGATGGTTATTTTTCCGTTCGTGGCGAGGTGATTTATCAGGCAAAAGAGCAAGAGAACATCATTGTCAAGATTAGACAAGCTGCTCGCAAAGAATCAGAAGAACCGAAGTTTTTTAAGTTAAAACTTCAGGGTTCTTTCCCTGATAAAATGGTTGGTCACTTTTGGGACTTTCAAGTAGGAAGACAGGGGGATGCTCTAGTAATTCAGGAAGGGCAAGATATTGGTTCTCTGCGTCCACCAAAGCCCAGAACCTCTTTCAAAGGCAAAGGTCGTCCTGGTTCAGGTGGCAAAAGACCTTTCTCGCCACCAAGAGTTGCTGGTTCTTCAGTAATGGAAAAGCCAGTTAAACGGAGTGAACCTTTGGCTAAACCAATTAAAAAGTCGCCTCCCAAGGAAAGGTGAGGAGTTAGGAGTCAGCAGTCAGCAGGAAGATTATCCTTATCTTCTGTATCTTCCCCTACTCCCTCTGCTTCCTGCTGGATTATTCCAGTGCGATCGCAGATCCCCATCGGTCTTGAGGTAAAAAAGATCTATCCATAGGGAGATGATCCACTGGTTCGGTTAGTGTAAATTTTCCTGCTTCAATCCATTGCTTTAATTCCATCGCCACTTGGGTAGATAGATAGATACTGGCTAATGGTGCGGCGCGTACAGGTTTGCCTTCAATCGTAATTCGACCGCTTTTAAGCTGGGCATAACTTACTAAACCAAAAGTGGGACGGACACGCCTGGGTATCGAAAAATCTACCACTGGTGCAACTATGTCCTGATCTTTTACAGCACAACGGGCAACAACTTCTTCTTGTAATACAGGCAGTGGTACACCTACACCCAACATTAGGGAAGGGCCGTAGTTTTTAAAGTAGCAACCGCGTACCCATTTACGATCCATTTGTTTGGCATCACCCATCAGTGCCAAAGTTGCTGCTGGCCCTACTGGGGTATGGTTGGGTAAGCGTTTTTGTAAAGGAAAGTGCTGAGTTCCTTCCCAAGCAACATAACCAATGCCGCCTCCTAAGAAGATGCGGGTTCCAATACCTATGAGGTTAAGATCTGGATCGTTGAGTAGAGGAGAAATGGCTCCTGTGTTGGAGTAAACAGCATTTCCTAGCCGTGGTTGTAGAGGGCCAAGATAGGTAAATAGAGGGCGATCGCCTCCATTGACCCCAACAATAAAATTTTGGTAGAGATTGCGGGGATTATATAAATAAAACTGGTTAATTGTGTCGCGGCTAATAGTTGTATCAAATGATGCTCTCGGATAACAATCTGTTACTTGTCCAATAGCACGTAGTTGTACAGATTTACCAGCAATTAAATCTTCGATTACATGACCACCACCACGTTGCTCTCTAGCTGCTCCAGAGCTTGTGCGAAGATCTAACACTTCTCCTGTAGTTGAATATTCAACTACTTGAGTTGCACCTAAATACAAATCTACGGCTCCAAAACCTGCATAAGCTGAAACACCATCCAACCAACAGGAGCGAATTTTTATTGGTGGATCAGTGTGTCCTAGGTTAATAATTGCTCCTGATGACTCCATTGGCTCAAATGTGCCTGTAGTAATTACATCTACTTGCTTTGCCGCCTGAGTTACACCAATTTCTGCTACTCGCGCTTTTAATTCTTCTACTGTCCAAACTACAGAACAGTTGCGGGTAATTTTATCATTAATTTCAGCTATTGTACGCATAAATCAATTAACAATTAGCAATTAACAATTGCTAGTTATAGCAACCGCCAAGGCAGTTAGGACAAAATTTATTCTGAAAGCCTTGGGAACAAAGGCTTTTAAAAAAGCTGACAGAGGGATAACTGAGTGCTGACCGCTATAGCAAGTGACTTACAAGATAGCTAAAATTAATTAATGGTGAGCTATGTATGAACCAATTTAGACTTAAGATTGCAACTCAGTATCAGTTGTTTCTCTACGCTCATCATGTTTTACAGAGTCAGAAACTACGACTAATTCGGTTTGGTTTTTTTGTTCTGTATTCCATTGATCCAAAATATCTTTGACAAGCACTTCTTGTACCCAAACTTGACCTACAACTGTTAAAGGCAGAGCCAATAAAAAACCTAAAATTCCAAAGAATGTCGCAAAAAATACTTGAGCTAGTAATGTTACTGCTGGAAGTAACGATACTTGTTGCGCCATCACATAAGGTGTGAGTAAATTAGTTTCAAATTGCTGAATTAAGAAGTAGACGATAAACACAGCGCCAGCTTTCCAAGGAGCATCTAATAACGAGATTGCCATTGGCAGTACTACGCTTAAAGTCGGGCCAATATTGGGAATAAAGTTGAGTAATCCTGCTAATACTCCTTGGGCTAACGGTACTGGAACGCCTAAAACCCACAAGCCAATTACGCTTAGGCAAGCAACGACCGTCATGCTGATTAAGGCACCGATAATCCATTTACCTAAAGCAAATTCACATTGATCAAGGATTCCGTCAGCCCGTCGTCTATAAAAGGAAGGGAAAAGGCGTACAAATGCTTTACGGTAGGAGGTCGGTTGAGCTAACAACATCAGCGTCAACACTATTACTAACAAGAAATTTAGTAGTACCCCTAGTGAACTAGAGAAAAAAGCTAAAGATCTACCTGCCAACCCCTGAAGCAAAGGCTGTACTTGGTTATTAAGGCTATTAACATCAGGTAAATACTGAATCATCTGGGGTGGAATCAGTGTTGTGAGTTGGTTCCGCCAACTATTAAATAGCTGTAAGACTTGAGGTAGCTTGGTTGAGGTGAGTTCCTGAAACTGTGAGATGAATGGGGGAACAATTATAAAGAAAAAGCCAACAAGTACAGCTAAAAAGATTCCCAGTGCTAGCAGTACTGAGCCTGGACGTGGTAAGCCAAATTTTCGTAATTGCCGTGCCAACTGGTTTAATGAAGTTGCCACTAAGACGGCGGCAAACACGAGCAACAATAACTGTCGCAGTTCCCACAAAATATATAGTGAAATAATTAAGGCGAAAAAGCCAATCCACTGACCTATTTTCACAGTTTCTGACTCCTAGATGCGCTGAATTTATAAGTTTGTCCCAGCAATTCTGTTCAGTAATTGCTGTTTATTGCAGTTAGATTAGCGGATATTGGTTACTTCGCCTAGACTCTTGGTGTTGAAGATAGGGCAACGAGCAGCTTAATCTATCTGGCGATAGAAATATGAACGCCACCAGAGAGCGATCGCCACAATTAAACTAGGTAAAAATACTGCAATGAGTATTGTCGTTGGTGTGCTTGCTAGAGAGAGGCTTGGGGCTGCGTACTTAATTAAGACAGAAAGTACAGCAGAAACCATTAAAACTTTTAAAATGAACCAAATTTGATCGCTCATATCACAAATTGATGTTTTAACAACTGTAAACACAGGTAGGAAATACCGATGAAAGTCAGCGTATACTCCGACCTACGGCTATACCATTGAATTCCGTACAATAAATTTAGTGTTACAAAACTTAATTCTGTATTAAGGAAATAATAATTATGCCTGTTGACACTAATAATAAGCAACCATTGAAATCGCCAAGAGCAAAGCAGTTTGGCGGAAGTTTACTGATTCTAGCAACAGTACTTTTACTGCTAAATTTTATTGTCCCTACTTTTGGTACTCCTACTCCGCAGGTTCCTTATAGTGATTTTATAAATCAAGTAGAAAAAGGTCAGGTTACAAAAGCAATTGTTGGCTCTGAGAAAATTGAATATGCTTTGAAATCTGAGGCAAGTGGAAATCAAGAGCAGGTATTTGTAACTACTCCAATTGCACTAGATTTAGATCTGCCTAAGATTTTGCGGGAAAATAATGTAGAATTTGCTGCACCTGCACCTAGTAACAGTGGCTGGATTGGCACGTTATTAAGTTGGGTTGTACCACCACTGATTTTCTTTGGAATTTGGGGGTGGTTGATGAACCGAAGTGGAGGCGCTGGCGGTGCTGCGCTGACTGTAGGTAAGAGTAAGGCGCGGATTTATTCTGAAGGCACTACAGGCGTTAAGTTTGCTGATGTTGCTGGTGTTGAAGAAGCCAAAGTTGAGTTACTAGAAATTATTGACTTCCTGAAAAATGCTGGTAAGTATACCAAGTTGGGAGCGAAGATTCCTAAAGGTGTGTTGTTGGTAGGGCCTCCAGGGACTGGGAAAACGCTGTTAGCGAAAGCGATCGCAGGTGAAGCTAGTGTTCCTTTCTTCAGTATCTCTGGATCGGAATTTATCGAGTTATTCGTTGGTGTTGGTGCTGCGAGAGTCCGCGATTTATTTGAACAAGCTAAAAAACAAGCTCCTTGTATAGTCTTTATAGACGAGTTAGACGCGCTTGGTAAGTCTCGCGGTGGCGCTGGTGGGTTTGTAGGTGGTAACGATGAACGCGAACAAACTCTCAACCAGTTGTTAACTGAAATGGATGGTTTTGAGGGTAATACTGGTGTAATTCTCGTTGCTGCTACCAACCGCCCAGAAGTACTTGATCCAGCATTACGTCGTCCTGGTCGTTTTGACCGTCAAGTAGTTGTCGATCGCCCTGATAAAATTGGTCGAGAAGCAATTCTGAATGTTCATGCTAGAAGTGTGAAATTAGCTGAAGATGTTCAGTTAGATGTGATTGGTGCTAGAACTCCAGGGTTTGCGGGTGCTGATTTAGCTAACTTGGTAAATGAAGCAGCACTGTTAGCAGCACGTCAAAACCGCGAAGCTGTGATCATGGCAGATTTTAATGAAGCTATTGAGCGAGTTGTTGCTGGTTTAGAGAAGCGATCGCGCGTTTTGAATGAACTTGAGAAAAAGATCGTAGCTTATCATGAAGTTGGTCACGCTTTAATTGGCGCTTTAATGCCTGGGGCTGGTAAAGTACAAAAAATCTCCATCGTGCCTCGTGGTGTTGGTGCTTTAGGCTACACCATTCAAATGCCAGAAGAAGACCGCTTTTTGATGGTAGAAGATGAAATTCGCGGGCGCATTGCTACACTACTAGGTGGACGTTCCGCAGAAGAAGTAATCTTTGGTAAGGTTTCTACTGGTGCGAGTGATGATATCCAAAAAGCTACAGACTTAGCTGAACGTGCAATTACACTTTATGGTATGAGTGATGAACTTGGCCCTGTTGCTTTTGAAAAGGGGCAACAGCAGTTCCTAGATGGTTACTCTAATCCACGCCGTCCAATTAGTCCTAAAGTGGCAGAGGAAATCGATCAGCAAGTTAAGGAAAGTATTGATCGGGCGCATCATATTGCCCTGGCAATTCTAGATAATAATCGAGATTTGCTGGAAGAAACGGCGCAGAAGTTGTTACAAAAAGAAGTTCTTGAAGGTTCGCAATTGTTAGAACAACTTCAGCAAGTTAAAGCACCTGTTGAGTTGGATGAGTGGTTACTGACTGGTAAAATCCCCGCAAACATAGAGTTAAAGCAAGTGGCTTTGTGTAACTAATACACTTCTTGCCCGCATTGTAACCCTACTTCGTAACCCCCTCTCCACAAACAGAGAGGGGAAATTTATTTTCAGAAGATGTTAAATTTAAGGCGGATTTAAATGGATTATTTTTCTACATAATCCTTTACATAATGAACAAAACTAATAAAGCGATCGCTACTGCCTTAATCATAGGTTTAACTGGAGCAGCAATGCCAGCGAATGCTGCTCCAGAACTGAGATTTTCGCGTTTAGATCTCAATATTAGTTCGGAAAGGTGTGTTAATCAAGCTTATCAAATCTTAGAGAATCAAGAATTTGATAAGCTAAGAAAAAATACCCCAGATCGCAATGGATATTTTTATGCTATTGGGTATGGAAAATTTACTAAGGTAATTGTAGATTGTAGTCGACTTTCAGGTCAAAGGACACAAGCAACAATTATGGTCGCGGGTGAGAGCAATCAACCGGAAAAAGAAGTATCGATGCTAATTGGTATTATCACTAAAGCTTTAAGTGGTGACACAACTCAAACCCCTGATAAAAACAACCGATTTTTATATAGGAACAGACCTATGGATGCTGACACTTTTGTAAGCTTTATTAAAGCTCTAGAAAGTAGTTGGCCACATCAAATGCAGTTTTTATCTCAACCTCTAAGAGAAGCATATTTCACTTCGGATCAAGTGTGCCAAGTTATCCGCATTTTCCCTTTCCCAAGAGAGCAAGAAAACGTAGCTGTAATGTTTTATCCAAGAGTTGTAGATAAATCAAATTGGTTTGTTGTTTACGATGCTTTCACCTTCCCATCTACTCGTGATGCGGTGATGCGGCGTATTAACAATTAACAATTATCATTTTACTAGAGCAACCTAATTAAACGTAGCGCATTACGGGAAGAGGAATATTTCTAAGACGAATTAGCTCAACGTGAATCGGCATTAATTGCAGATTTTGCTAATTTAGTTAAGAAAGCTTGTTGCTGCTGATTTGTGGAACCAGCTTCTTTATATTCAATAAGGTAGCGTACACCTTTATACGTCCATTCTATATAAGGTGCGGCACAGGAAGCGCCACATCGCATAGGATTAAAAAATCCTGTTACTCCTTTAGTTAAAGGAATTTTTTTAGCAACACTTTCACCAGGATAAAATGCTTGTGTGCCACGTTTAGCACCTATAAAACCAAGTGTACAGACGTTTGCGTTTTGACAATTAGGCGTAAAGCTGAGATAAATATCATAACCATTTTTGTTGCCTGCACCTTCAACATAAACTGTAGGACTAGCTGGTAGTTGTAAATTACTTGGTAATAATATTGGGACACGAGTTTGCCGTTTAATTTTTGGCAAAATTTTGTTTAGCTTGGGTGCAAGTGTGGAACTTTGAGCAGCAACAGGGGCTAAATTAGTGAATGTTGTCGAGAGTGGGACTGTTGCAATAATAGAGGTTGCTCCTAAAATCCCAATAAGCCGTCTATTCATATAAATTTTTTTCTGGAAGATAGAACAAGGTTTAGCAAGCTGCTTTTAAGCTTTGCTATAAGCATTCAATGCTATTCGAGGTTAGCAGATTTAGATGGTGAATGGTGCGATCGCTCTTTGTAGTTAACGCAGCAATTACACAGGAAAAATCTAAGTGATATCCTAATTTTTGGCTACACTATCTTGATTTTTTAGTTGACTATTACAATTAATTATCTTTTGTAACATTGTCTTTACTTTTAGAAACAAATTTATGGCTTCAAAAAATACTACTTCTAAATTATGAGCTAATTTAATATATTTTACCTTGCTGATCCTTAATAAAGATTTTTATAATAAATAAAGACTGATTATCAGCACCAAAACCTCGATTTAAGTAACTCAAGAATTAGTTAGAGGTTTAAAATTCATGTTAAATCTTAATAAAAATATAGAAACTGCGCTCAATGAACTTGAGAAACGCTATGGTAATCGTTTAGCGGAGAACTTGGAAAGCAATGTTTATAGACGTGAACTCACTTATGATGATTATTTGAAAATAGAAACACTGCTTTCACTCCAACAACCACTAACTGATTACCATGATGAATTAATTTTTTTAGTTTATCATCAACAAACAGAACTCTGGTTTAAGCTAGTTATCCATGAGTTGGAACGTGCAATTAAAGCATTAAAAGCAAGTACGCCTGATATTAGTAGTAGTATTGATGCTGTAACACGAATTAATAGATACTTTGCAATTATAACTAATAGTTTTAGTGTTTTACTAGAAGGTCTTTCTACAGAAGAATTTTTAATATTTCGCAAAGCTTTCGGTTCAGCAAGTGGTTTCCAATCCCTGCAATTTCGGATTATAGAAATTCTTGCTGGTTTACAACGCGATGTTACAGAAAAACAAAACCAAGAAAATGCTAAGTATACAGAAACCGATCAACCTCAACCTCAATATCAAGATAAGACAGAAGCTAAATTTTATTGGGAATGTGCTTCTAGAAATTTAGCAACTAATGAATCCACCTTAACGCTGTTAAGGTTTAAAGAAAAGCATTTACCTTATTTAAATTTTCTTTACTCTCAAAGAGAGTCACTATCTTTGCGGTTAAATTTTTACCAAGTTGTTAGCCAAAGAATGAACCGAAAAATAGAGATAGTGAAATTATTAGAAACCTTGTTCGATGAAAAAATCGAAAAAGATTTAATTGTACTTGCTGAAGAACTACTAAAAATGGATGAGGCAATTATTAAGTGGAAACAAGCACACTTAAAAACTGTTGCTAAACATTTATCGCAAGTGCGGAGAGGAACGGGCGAAACAAATTGGGGGGAATACTTAACAAAATCTATTGCTGAACATCGCTGCTTTCTAGAATTACAGTTAGCTAGGCAAAATGTGGCAGCTAAAAAATGTTTTTAGTAGTCATCGTAGGTTAAGCTTATAACTATCAATTTTATTATTTTTTTGATAGTTATAAGGCTTAATACTAAATAATTATGGGCAAGTAGTAAGGGCAGCACCACATTGATCTTCTCTTGCTAACCAACCACGTAAACCTTGATATTCAACTTGCGCCCATTCTCCATTACAACCTAACATTTTGATGCTAGTATTAGTTGGAATTGTTCCTAATTTTTGACTGTTATTACTAGCATTAGCGTAAATATTTACTTTGTTAGTATCATAACCGCGTGTTGCTATACCTAAAAGAGAGGAATATACCCAACCATCTCCTTGATAACCACCGCTAGCATTGGTAATTTTAACCCAATTTCCAGAGGACGCGATCGCATTAACAGTTTCTTGGGTGGGTATTTTACCTAAAATTTGACTATTAGAATTTGGGCTACTTCGCACATTTAAGCCTTGTGGGTCTTCGTCAACCACATAGGCATAAATATTACACTTTTCTTGATTAGCTATTTTTGGACTAGCTGCTGGTGTTGATACATTTTGAGGCGCTGTAGGAGTAGCGGGAGTTGATACGTTTTGAGAAGTTGTCTCTGGATCAGCGCAGCTA
Source organism: Oculatellaceae cyanobacterium (assembly GCA_036702875.1). GTDB lineage: Bacteria > Cyanobacteriota > Cyanobacteriia > Cyanobacteriales > PCC-9333 > Crinalium. The sequence goes on from DATNQB010000084.1 coordinate 55,560, forward strand.
ATACAACTTAATGAAAATATAATTAATAAATTCTTGGCAATATTTTGTGTAATAATCCTTTGCCGTCTTACCTTTAGTAAGTACGAATTTGAATTTGACAAAGGGTTGCTTAATGTTGATAGTTTGCTATTCAAATGTCGAGTCATAGTTTTTAGGTGTTTTTAAGACACGACGCTGAGTTTTGCTAGGTGTTCCTAGTTTATATCGTTGGCTACTCCACCTTCAACAGAATTGCTGCCAGGGATAAGTAAGGATAATTTTAACAGTTGATAGATAAATAGATGAGTGCGATCGCGGATATAAATACAAAGTAATACACTCATTACAGAATCAGCAAATGACCGAATCTCAAAACACAAATCCTCAATTTTTCTCTTCCTCTTGTCCCCCCTCCCTGCAAGCGGGAACCCTGTTAGGGGGTGGGGTTCACAACACTTGGCGCACCCCACCGGAACTTTGGGATAAATTAAAACGCCTTGCAAGGCAAATGCGGTATGAACCTACGCCAGCAGAAAAGTTACTTTGGGAGAAGTTAAGAAATAAGCAATTATTAGGTTTAAAGTTTCTATTATTAGCCCCCTCCCCGTCAACGGGGAGGGGGTTGGGGGTGGGGTTCTACATATCATACCCAAACAAATTTGGGTCAACTTCTCCTAACTTTAAATCATCCAAACCATACTCAGCCCAACGCCGATCAACCATTGCTGCAACATCAGGATCAGATTCTAAAGGTGCGCCCCATTCATGTTCCGTTTCAGGCGGAATTTTTGTAGTTGCATCAATTCCCATTCTACCGCCTAAACCAATTTTTTCACTAGCAAAATCTAAAGTATCAAAAGGGGTATTTGGTAAAATAAAAACATCTCGAACTGGGTCAACTTTAGAACTAATTGCCCATACTACTTGACGCGGATCTCGGATATTTATATCCTTATCTACCACAATCACAAATTTAGTATAAGTAAACTGTGGTAATGCACTCCAAAATGCTAATGCTGCCCGTCTTGCTTGCCCTGGATATGCTTTATCAATGGATATAATTGCTGCTTTATAACTCAGCGCCTCCATTGGTAAGAAAAAGTCTACAATTTCTGATACTTGTTGCCGTAAAATTGGGGTGTAAATGCGATTAAGTGCGATCGCAATCATCGCTTCTTCTTTCGGTGGACGACCGCTAAATGTAGTCATATAAATCGGATCTTTGCGGTGTGTCATGCAGTGGAAGCGCACCAAAGGCGAATCTTCTACCCCACCGTAATATCCCATGTGATCGCCAAATGGCCCATCTGGTAATACTTCTCCAGGTGTGATCGTACCTTCTAAGACAAATTCTGAATCTGCGGGGACTTCTAAATCTACGGTTTTACACCTCGCCAACTGTACCCCAGAACCGCCATATAATCCCGCAAACAACCATTCAGATAAATCTACAGGAATGGGTGTGGCTGCTGCCATTATAATCAGAGGATCTACGCCGAGTGCGATCGCAACTTCTAACTTCTTCCCGTTCTCCGCCGCCTTCCGTAAATGCCTCGCACCACCCCGCACAGATAACCAATGTACCGTCATCGTATTATTTGATTGCAACTGCAAGCGATACACCCCTACATTCGGCGTACCCGTCTCACAATCCTTGGTAATTACTAGCCCTAATGTGATAATCTTGCCAGCATCACCCGAATATGGGCGAATCATCGGAATTTTAGTTAAATCTAGTGCATCACCTTCAACAACTACTTGCTGACAAGCTGGGAAAAAATCGCGCCCTGGTTTTGCCTTCAATACATCAAATAGCAGCTTTCCAAACTCCACCGCCTGTGAAATCTTTTTTGGTGGTTTTGGTTGTTGCAGCATGGATAACTTCTTACCTAATTCCTCTAACTCCTGCGGTTGCTGCATATTCATCGCCCAGCATATCCGTTCCACTGTCCCCATCACATTCACAGCTACCGGATAATCTGCACCTTTAACATTTTCAAATAGTAATGCCGGGCCACCGCGTTGTAACATTCGGTTAGAAATTTCCGCAATTTCCATATCTGGATCAACTAAAGCGTTAATTCGCTGCAATTGTCCCTTTTCTTCCAGCAGTTTGATAAATTCCCGCAAATCTCTAGCCATTGTTATTAAGAAGTATTAAGCGCCATATTCTATTATCAGTCGAGAGGCAACTATAGAGCTACCAGGTTAGTTAATGCAGAAAATGAAATGTCCTAGATGTGAATCGACTTCATACCGCAAAAACGGTCGCCGAGGCAACAAACAATGTTACCTGTGCAAGGAATGTGGGCGGCAGTTTACTGAAGAAAATTCTTCCCAAGCTATTATCGAGCCTGAAATTCAGCAGATTTCATCTTCTAGTGAAGTTAGTTCCCCAATAGCTAGTTTTGATTCAACTTCTAGTTCAAATTCATTACCTTTAGCAGAAACATATATTCCTTCTAGTTCAGGAATTGCAGTTTTACTTCTTGATATTGAGAATATTAAGATTGACGCTAACTCTGAAAAGTTTTTATCCAGCATTTGTCAATACAAGTTACAAGTTAAAATCGCTTTTGCAAATTGGAGAAGTACATCACTTTCTAAACATGATACTGAACTTTATGAACGCGGCTATCAATTAATTCATGTTCCAGGTGGTAAGGATAGTGCTGATGCCAAAATGCTGGTAGTAGGCTCTTCCATTTTTATGCACTATCCCAACATCAAGGAAGTATTTATTTGTTCTGATGATTTGATTCTAACTCACCTTTGCAACCAGCTACAAAACCAAGGACTAACTGTTTATTGGGTGCGAAGAAAAGACAAAGTTCTTCAAGTTGATAACCGGAATACTGGTAAAATTAAGCACTATTCTCTAACAGTTGATGCTGAAATTCCATCTTTTGATAACTTTGTGAAAAAACTTGATAGCTTGCTGCAAACAGAACAAAAAGCAATTAATGAGCGCATAGTTAATCTCTCAAAGATTACTACCCTTTTTCAAGAAAAATGCCACATCACTCTTATAGAGAAGCAAGCAAAGGCGGCTCAGGTTGCATTAACACCACAATCATTATTTACTTCTGCTGAAGATAAAAAGTTTTCATCCCCTAGCACTAATAATAGTGGGGTAGAAGTTTTACCTGTTCCCAATAATGAAAATATAAATTTTAATTCTGTTGTAGTATTTAATTATTTAATTACTAAGCTGATCAAATTTCTGGGCAAAAAATTGAAACGGGAATTTATATCTGTAAATGAGCTTAAAAGAGAATTTCAAATTCAATACAAACAATCTCCTGATTTAATTGTCAAACAAATAGATAATGATTCTTCTAGCTTGATAAAGTTTTTTAAAGCCCGCTCTCATGTGTTTAAAATAAATTTAGTGAAGAGTGATTATCAGGTAGCGTTGGCTCAACCTAACTTAACTGATCTGCACTCACCGTCAGATTTGGAGCAAATGCTAATCAATCTTCTTCAGAAATTACAAGTTAATCCTTTACACAATTTAATTACTATAGAAACTTTAGAAAGTGAAGTTTATCAGCACTATGGTGTAACTATTACCGCTATAATGAAGTATTTAAATTTGGAAGACAGCTTGATTGAATTTCTGAAATCGTGTAAAGGTTTCCAGATCGAAAAATCAGAAACATCCTATCAAGTCGGGTTAGCATAGCTATCCTCAAGCAAAGCGATCGCTTGCCAATGGCTATAATTGGTAACGAAAGTTAAATAAATGTAAAAGCTATGTCCAATAACTAACTAGCAGTCTAAGAAGCTGCTAGAACCAACAAACACTTGATAATACAGGAACTTAAACAAGTTTTATTGTGTTTAATTAATCAAGCTCGTATATCACTGCTTATTGTTATGACAGATCAACTAAGTACCATCGCTGCCCGTGCTTTACATCTGTGGCACAACAACCTATTTTGGATGGCTTGGAATCTATTTTTGGCATTAGTACCACTAGGGATGAGTTTTTGGCTATTCCACCGCCCTCGTTCGCTTTGGTTGCGCGTGGTAATAGGAATAATGCTGGGTGCTACGTTTGTCTATGGTTTTCCACGCAAGAGCAACTATGTGGATAATTTAATTAAAATGCTAAATAGTTTATCCACAACTTATTTAGCATTCGATGCAATCTACTTAATTGTGGTAGCTACCCTCATACTACTTTTGATGGTGTTAGACTTCAAGCTATTGCATGGGCGGGGATCTCGTTCAATTGCTTGGTGGTTAGGATTTGCAGTTTTTATTTTGTTTTTGCCGAATGCACCTTATGTTTTAACAGACATCATCCACCTAATTGATGATATTCGTAGGTTCTCTTCAGTGTGGCTAATCACCCTGGCAATAATTCCCGAATATTTATTGTTTATGATAGTGGGGTTTGAGTCCTATGTTTTGTCTTTAATTTATTTAGGTGACTACTTAAAACGACACGGCTGGGGCAAATATCTCCTGTCGGTTGAGTTAATTGTGCATGGTTTAAGTGCCATTGGAGTTTATCTGGGAAGATTTCAGAGGCTGAATAGCTGGCATATCATCAGTCAACCTGACGAACTTTTCAGAAGTGTAACGAATGATTTAGTCGGCAAATTTCCCCTAGTAGTGATGGCAGTTACGTTTGTGGTAATTGCTGGTCTTTACTGGATTATGAAGCAAGTAACTTTAGGAATTATGCTCAAAAGCAGTCAGCGTTCAGCATTTAGCGGTCAGCACTCAACAGAAACAACTGACAACTTATAGCAGCACCAGAAAGCAAGGAAATTAATTTGTGATCCATTAACAAAATTTTCCTATCAAAAGAAAGATGAAAGCACCTCCGACTGGAATTGAAATGAATTTAGAAAGATGTGCTTTTAGTAGATTTGATTAGGAATTTAACAATATGTCCATATCTCAAGAGCAACTTAAGAATTTAATAGAAGTTACTCAAGCACCATGTATTTCGATTTATATGCCTACTCAAAAGGCAGGCCCAGATGTGCGCCAAAACCCAATTCGCTTTAAAAACTTGATGCGGGAAGCTGAGGGACGATTGGAGGCAATGGGGTTAGATCAAGATGCGATCGCGTCATTACTCAAGCAAGCACATGAACTTGATACTGCTGAATTCTGGGAAAATCAAGACCACAGCTTGGCAATATTCATCTCACAAGAAATATTCCGTTATTATTCTTTACCGCAAGAGTTTGAAGAATTAGTAGTTGTAAGCGATCGCTTTCACCTCAAACCATTGCTACATTTAGTTAATAATGACGGGCGTTTCTACCTGTTAACTTTAAGCCAAAACGACATCAAGTTTTTTGAGGGAACGCGCTACAACATTAAACAGATAGAAGTCGAAAATCTGCCATCTAGTATGGATGAAGCCTTACAGTATGATGAAACTGCTAAGGATAATCAGCAAAGGATTGCTACACCCAAAGGGGGAACTAGCAATTCATTCCAGCAACCAGGAAGTTTTCATGGACAAGGCGCTGACGGAGATAATGGCAAGAATGATATTTTGCAATTTTTCCATCTAATTAATAATACATTAGAGGAGATCCTCAAAAATCAAAAAGCCCCATTAGTCTTAGCCGGAGTTGAGTATTTATTCCCCCTTTATCGTGAAGCAAATACTTATCAGCATTTAATAGCAGAAGGCATTACTGGAAACCCAGAAAATTTGAAGCCTGAAGAATTGCATGAACAAGCTTTAAAGTTTGTAGAGCCGTTGTTTGAGCAAGAGCAACAAAAAGCTATGGAGCATTATCAGGAGCTATCTGGTTCTGCTACAGGTAAAGCTTCTCACGATCTCAAAGAAATCATTTCTAGTGCATACTTCCAAAGGGTTGATTCTTTATTTGTAGCTGTAGGTGAGCAAAAATGGGGTCATTTTGAGCCTGATACCAATACAGTAGATCTACATGATGAACCACAAGCAGATGATCAAGATCTGCTAGATTTTGCCGCTATTCATACAATTTTAAACGGTGGCAAGGTTTATGCCGTTGAGCCAGATAAAGTTCCAGATGATGCACCGATAGCAGCCGTTTTTCGTTATTAATTAGCAATTAGCAATTAGGGATTGGCTATTAGCGATTGAGATAAACTTAGGTTGGGTTTGCTGATCTTAACCCAACCTACAAATCATAACTAAAAATGCCTAATTCCTACGTCTTACTGTTTACTTTGGTGAGTTGAGCGATCGCTAAAGCCAAATCAGTGAAGTTCACGGGCTTGCCAACGTGCAAATCAAAACCAGCAGCTAAGGCACGTTCACGATCCTGTTCACTAGCGTATGCTGTAAGCGCCACTGCGGGCAAATGTTTTCCAGATATTCCTTCCCGCCGTCGCCACTGACTAATTAGCGAGTAACCGTCTTCAGTTGGCATCCCAATATCGCTAACTAAAATATCGGGTAGTTGCAATTCTAAAACTTCTAAAGCTTGCCTAACTGAATCTTTAGCTGTCACCTCAGCGCCAAATTGTTCCAAAACGGTAGTCATAACTTCACGCGCATCCGCCTCATCATCTACTACTAAAATCCGCAAACCCTTTAACGTTTTGCTTTTTAAGGATTGAGAATTAAGCGCAGCCGATGATGAGGTATTTTTAAAATTCTGGTTAGCAACTTCTTGGTTATTAATTAAAGGTAGTTGAACTTTGAAAGTTGCTCCTCTATCAATTCCAGCACTTTCAGCACTGACTTTGCCCCCATGTAGTTCTACTAAATGACGCACAATTGCTAGTCCTAATCCTAAACCACCGTGCGATCGCGTAGTACTACTATTCTCTTGACGAAAACGCTCAAACACATAAGGTATAAACTCAGGCGCAATTCCCTGACCTGTATCACTTACTTGAATTTGCGCTTGATTGTCCACACAATTTAATCTCACCTCCACACGCCCATTAGATAAAGTGAACTTAATCGCATTAGACAATAAATTCCACACAACTTGCTGCAAACGGTCAGCATCACCAGAAACATATCTAACGGGTAAATCTACTAAAGTTTCTAACTTAATTCCTTTAGCTTCAGCACTAGGTCGCAAAGTATCCACAGCAGTTTCAACCACTGAAATTAAGTCAACTTGTCGCAGATTAAGCTGTAATTTTCCTTTAATAATTCGCGAAACATCTAATAGTTCTTCAATCATCCGCAACTGAGAACGGGCATTGCGCTCAATAGTCTCTAATGCTTTGCTAGTCTTAGTTTCATCAAATTTCCGTGTGCGTAACAAAGTCACCCAACCCAGCATCGAATTAAGCGGAGTCCGTAATTCGTGGGAAAGAACCGCTAAAAATTCATCTTTGAGACGGTTAGCTTCTTGAGCTTCACGATATAAACGTGCATTATCAACTGAAGCAGCAATACTATGAGCTAAATCTTCAGCCAAACTGAGATCTGTTTGATCGTAATAACGATTTGAATCTGCTGACACTAATGAGATTGCTCCAATTGTCCGCCCCCGCGTAGTTAATGGCACCAGCATCGCAGAAACAGGATTAAGTTGCCGCATGAATTGCAGATATTCAGGGTCATTGATAAAAGCTTCTAACTCCAAGTAATCAACTTGTGTTAGTATTTCTGACCTACCAGTACTGAGTACCTTAGCAATACCTAAAGGTGAATTTATATCTGGCGGATAGCGAAGCTGAAGCTCACGGATCAACTCTTCCTTCTCTGGATTTATATGCGCTACTTCCACTCGCTGGATAGCGCCTTGCTGATCCACAAGATCGATTATGCAGTAATCCGATAAAATCGGCACAGCCAAACCTGCTACGCCAGATAGTGTAGTTTCATAATCTAGCGACGCAGACAACTCCATCCGCGCTTGGGCTAAAAACTCAAATCGCCACTTAGATGCTTCTGCTTCTGCACGCGCCATTTGTTCTCGAATTAGTTGGGCGCGTTCTTCTTCAGCTTGTTTGCGCTCAGTAATATCGTGCATAACTACAACCGCACCCAGCTTTTTACCCTGTGGGTTAAGCATCGGTTGTCCACTAGCTAAGATAACCCGTGCTAAATTGTCTTGGGAAACAAGAATCATTTCTAAGTTACGGATATGTTCGCCCTGTAAAGCTCGCCATACAGGAATTTCCTCTTTTTTCATCAGCGTTTGGCGGTCTGGCTGATACAATTTGTAGTATTGCGCCCACTCTTCAGCAGGAATCGTGCTTTCTGGCAAGCCATGAAATTCTCGTGTAACGCGATTAAAAATTGTCAGCATTCCTTGGGCATCACAAGCAACAATTCCGGCTTCAACGTTATCAAGAACGGCTTTGAGAAATTCTTTTTCTGTTTCCAGTTCAGTTTGTGCCTGCTGGCGTTGAGTTATTTCTTGTTTCAATAATTGATTGGCTGTTTTGAGTTCCAGGGTACGTTGTTCCACCCGAATTTCTAATTCTGTGGCTACGTTTTGTAGTTCACGCTGGCGAAGAGCAACTTCTTTGGCTAACACTACTACATCTTGATTTGTGCTGTCTAACTGTTGTTGAAGCACCTCACGAGCTTTTTTCATCGCGATCAAATTGTCTACCCGCGATCGCATTTCCTCCGATGAAAATGGCTTGCTAAGGTAATCTTGCGCTCCTGATCGTAATAATTGTACTCGCAAGCGATCGTCAGCTTTAGCAGTTAACAAAACTATTGGTGTATTATCCAATTCACGATGTTTTCTCACCTCGATCACCAGTTGATCGCCGCTTAACTGGGGCATCATAATATCACTGATAATTAAATCAGGAATTAACTCTAGAGCTTTTTCCAAGCCTTCTTGCCCATTAAATGCACTAACAGTGCGATATTTAGTGGCGAGAGTTTCGCTAATGAACTGATTCATTTCAGGATTATCCTCAACCACTAGCACTAGGGAAAGGGTATGCTCATTAGTAGTTGGTGATTCTAATTTCTCCTGTTCAGTGTCCCCAACAAATTTTGACCACATCTGTTGTGCCTGCCCAGAATTAATTTCTGATTTCAGTTGTAGGACAACTTCCTCAATTTCGACATCATCACTTATCTGTTGACGCACTTCACTACCAACAGGCGCAACTAGGGGTAAAACTACGGTAAATATTGCTCCCCCAGTTACAGCTTCTTCAACAGTAATACTACCGCCGTGTAATTCTACAAATTCCTTAACTATTGCTAAACCTAAACCTGTACCACCAAACCGCCTAGTATTGCCTATTTCCCCTTGGCGAAATGGTTCAAAAATTACATCTTTTAAACTGTCTGGTACACCTGAACCACTGTCTTCAATACTAATAATCGCGCTGGTTTTAAGATCAGATTGTATATCATATTTTTGCTCCTGATTACTAATGGTATCAGTTTTCAATACACAGCGAATTGCCCCGCTATCAGGAGTGAACTTGAAAGCGTTAGATAAAAGATTTAAGCAAATACGTTGTAACTTATCTGGATCAACTTGTGCAGATAAAAACTCAGGTGTTTCAACTACAAATGATATATGGCGATCGCTCGCTAAAGTTTCAAAATGGGCAGCAGAAAGTCTGACTAATCTTGCTAAGTCAACTTCAGCATAGTTAACTTGCATCTTACCTGACTCTAACTTAGAAACATCCAGCAAGTCGTTGACGTGCTTTAGTAAAGTACGAGCATTGCGATTTACGACTTTGAGATTATTTACCTGTTTTTGAGTTAATCCTTGTGATGCTAATAAATTTTCTGTTGGCCCTAAAATCAACGCTAAAGGCGTGCGTAATTCGTGACTAACATTTGTAAAAAATTGGCTTTTAACTTCGTCTAATTGCTTAAGTTTTTCGTAAAGTGTTTTAAGTTCTTCATTAGCATTTTCTAGTTTTATCCGACGTTCTTCAGAACTTTTGGCTGCTCCTAGTAAGTTTAATACCTGCGGTACAAGTGGCGGTAGCATTATTGCTGTGGTGACAGAAGCAACAGCAGTAATTAATTTAATTTCTCCTGCTAACCAATACACAGGTGTCCAAAGTGTCCACACTTCCATAAAGTGAGTAGCACCGCAGGCAACAATGAATAATCCAAATGCTAGAAACATCCAGTGATATGGTATTTCTCGTCTGGCTTTATAAACTAAATAAGTCAGAGTGGCAGAAATAGATACATAAGCTAACCCAATTAAAGTATCAGAACTTAGGTGCAGCCAAACCAAGGCAGGCTTCCATAAGTAGCAATGCCCATGCGGCATAAAACCGTTGGCAACTAACAAATTTTGCAATAATCCAGGCCATAACAGCATTAACGATAAAGCTACTGTCAATATCATTAAGCCATATATCACATCCATGCGCTGTTTTTGCATCACATTAATTATTCTGCTGTTTATGCCCATAACTTGAGCTAATTTGATAGATAATTAATAGTTTATTTTTAAGATTTAACCTGTTTTTTTAAATGTTGCAATTAACAAAGCTAATAATCATAGCTGTAGCCAGTTAGGGCGCAGACATTCAATATTTCTGAAGCCCTTAGTCATAAGGGCGCATGATTAAAGCTGTAGGCGCTCTGAGCCGTGGCGTAGCTATCAGATGATAGCTGACGGCTATATATAATCAAGACTATTTTTATTTTAGTAAAATCTTTTGTTTTCCAGCAGACACACAGCACTTTGCATTTAAATGTAAGTTAACGCGCATCTATAGCAACCTCCACAGCCCTCTTGAACGATTAGCGATGTAATCTCTGAGATTATAGTTTAACGCTACGACCAGTAATGGTTGCTACTAAAACGATTAACTCGTTAGGATCAACAGGTTTGGAAAGATGCCACTGAAAACCTGCGGCTACAACCTTTTGCCTGTCTAAATCATGGGTATAAGCAGTTAAAGCGATCGCGGGTATACCTGGCAATACCCCCTCATTCCTAATCTGACGAATTAGTGCATAACCATCCTCAACTGGCATACCAATATCGCTGATTAACACATCTGGATGACTTTTATCTAAAACTGCTAACGCCTCCCTTACAGATGCCGCAAGTATTACCTCTGCACCCTCCTGTTCTAAAATAGTGCTGACCAAATCACGGGAATCAATATCGTCATCTACAACCAGCAACCGCAAACCCTTGAGTGATTCAACAGGCATAGACTCGAAGTTGGGAAGTTCTGCTTTTTCTTCCCCTAAAATCATGGTTTCTGCCAGTAATGGCAACTTCACTATGAAAGTTGCTCCTTTACCTAAACCTGCACTTTCAGCAAAGACAGTACCACCATGTAATTCTACTAAATGGCGGACAATTGCTAATCCTAGCCCTAAACCACCGTGAGATCGCGTAATGCTGCTATCAACTTGGCGAAAACGCTCAAAAATATACGGTAAAAACTCAGCCGAAATTCCGAGTCCTGTATCACTTACCCGAATTTCAACGCCAGCATGAGAAATTAAGCTTGCTATGCTGCTTTGCTCTTTAGCTATTTTTGATTCTGCTTCTAGTACCTGATTTTTGCTCTTAGTGGATAACGATAACTCAACCTCTACATTTCCCCCAGATGGCGTAAATTTAATCGCATTGGAAAGTAAATTCCACATAACTTGTTGCAACTTATCAACATCACCTTTGTAGATTCTGGCAACATCATCAATCGTGCAATTTAACTGAATATTCTTAGCTGCTGCTGCGGGTTGCATACTATCAATAGCAGTATTAATAATTAGTCCCAAATCAACTTCACGAATTTCGAGACGCGATTTACCACTAATAATTTTGGAAATATCTAATAAATCATTAATTAAGTTAGTTTGCGCTACGGCATTACGCTCGATTACTTCCAAGCCGCGGATCGTAGTATTTTGGTCAAGCTGGCGGCTATGTAGCATTCGCGCCCACCCTAGAATCGCATTCAGGGGAGTTCGCAACTCATGAGAGAGTGTCGCCAAGAACTCATCTTTAATTCTATTTGCCGCCTCAGCAGACTCTCGTGCAGCTTGTTCACTTTTTAATAACTGCTCGCGTTCTGCCTCAATGCGCTTGCGCTCTGTAATATCTTCAATTGCGCCTTCATAGTACAAAATTTGCAGCTTACTATCTGTAACGGCTCTAGCACTATTAAGTACCCAAATGATACTGCCATTGCTGCAACAAATTTGCACCTCAAAATTCCGCACTACTCCCTGTTGCTGAATTTCAGCTTCCCATAACTCACGCGCTTGTGGGTTAACGTACAAATCTACCAACTTCACACCAAGGAGCGACTGAGGGTCTAGATAACCCAACATCTGCGCCATTGCTGAATTGGCATCCTTAATCTCCCATGTTGCTGTAGTACGATAAAGCCCTACTGGTACGCCCTCAAACAAGCGCCGATAACGGGTTTCATATTCTTTTAAGGCAAGGCGTTGCCAAACTCGCTCCATTACTGAACGCGCTGCCCTCGCTAACCGGATATAATGTTTAGGCGATTTAATAATATAGTCATCCAGTCCAGCCTTCATCGCTTCAACGGCAACTTCTTCATCGCCGCTATTAGTAAACATAATTACTGGGCAGTCTGGATATTGCTCTTTAATACGGCGAATAACTGCTATGCCATTAGTCCATTGCAATTGATAGTCTGTAATCACCAGATCAAACTTGCCAGCGTTGATTGCTTGCTCTAAGTGTGCTGGATTATTGATTTGTTCTACATCAAGATCGTCAAACTCTCGCTCCAGCTGGCGGATAGCCAGAAGGCGATCGTCTGGGTTGTCATCAATAACTAGAACACGCAAAGTTTGACTCAAATTTGATCTCCCTTTAGATCGGCAATCAGGAAGGTACAGCTATGCCCTTCTTAAGGTGGAGTAACGGGGGACGAGTAGGTATTAACTATCTATCTCCTACTTTTATTTTGAACGCAGAGGTCACAAAATTCTCCCTTTCATTATGTATATAAAGTTACAAATTAGTCTGTATTAACTATTGGTTTTTTGTTTAAACCTAGCCAGTATAAGTTGATCTGCTTAATCATTTCTAACAATGGATCAAAGCCTACTGGTTTGACTAGATAAGAGTTAGCACCGAGATCGTAGGCTTGTTGGATATCGCTATTTTCAGAGGATGAAGTTAGTACTACTACTGGCAGAAGTTTAAGCCCTGGTTGTTGACGTAGCCATCTCAATACTTCAAAGCCAGACTTGCGGGGTAGTTTTAAGTCTAGCAGCATTAACATCGGTAAAGGATAGCGATCGCGATCGGCATACATCTGTTTACCACCCAGGTACAACAATGCTTCTTCTCCATTCTTCAACACTTGTACAGGATTTTTCACGTTAGCTTTATAAAAAGCACGCTGAGTGAGCAGTATATCGTTAGGATCATCCTCTACTAGCAAAATTGTGTTGTCAGATATCATCATTTTTTTGTTCAACTTTTGGTAACTCTATCCAAAAACAACTACCCTCGTTAACTTTTGATTCCACCCCTATTTCCCCACCCATCCGTTCTATCCCTTTACGCACAATTGCTAGTCCAATTCCTGTACCCGCATAAGTTTCAATGCCATGTAAACGTTCAAATACTTTAAAAATGCGCTCAAAATGCTCTTCAGCAATGCCGATACCATTGTCTTTAATCCACAGGCGTATCCATTTTTGATGTTTGTTTGTTTTTTGGCTTAAGCCTGAAATTGCTAATTTTGAAGTTTCGGTTTTTAGTTCATTTTCTTGAGACTTTAATTCTAAATTTATGTTGCGTTCTTCTGCCCATATATCAATCTCAGGCTGCACCCCTGGGGCTACAAACTTAATCGCATTCATTAATAAATTTATTAATACTTGAACCAAAGTAGTGCGGTGGGCTATTACCTCTATCTGAAGTAAGGTTTCTGCTACACTTACCTGAGCTTGTCTAGCTTGGAACTCATCATGCAAATGTATTAAAACACTGTTAACTATAGATACTAAGTTAATTGGCTGGAGTTTGATTTCAGTGCGACTAACACGACTGTAAGCAAGCAAGTCTTGAATCAAGTTTTCCATGCGCTGGGCGCTTTTAACAATGCGATGAGCGTACTCCTGACCCACTGAGTCTATTTTGTCGGCATAATCTTCTAGTAAAACTTGGCTAAATCCTTGCATAGCACGTAAAGGCGCTCGCAAATCGTGGGAGACAGAATAAGCAAATGCTTCTAATTCAGCATTAGCATCTTGTAACTCAGCAGTACGTTCAATTACACGCTGTTCTAATTCTTCAGCTTTACGTTGGAGTTGTTCTCGCAGTTGAGTTTGACGAATTGCGATCGCAATTTGATTTGCTACTTCACTTACAATTGGCAAGTGTTCAGGATTAAAAGCAAATCTTTGTCTACTAGCTAAAATTAGTTGACCAATAAGATTTGTATCAGCTACTAAAGGCAAACTAATATAACTACCCATTACTTGTGCTACTTGACGCTGTAGAATCGGCGGGTATTCTAGAAAAAACGCTAAATTAGAAAAATCAGAAATTTCGCCTTTTTCATGATGATTACTTTCTGCTAAAAAATCAGGAGAAATAAAATCGGTAATTGGCATTATCCTTTTAATTGCCAACTGCCAATCTCCAGTTAATTTTTCTACTAATACTTCGGCTTGTTGCGCTTCAAACTTGAATAAAACTACAAATGCTTGTTCTGATAATACTAAGGTTGCTAAACCTGACAGTGCAGAATGAACAATTTCTGTTAATGAATAAGCGCCTAATATACCAGTATCAACTGTGTGTAAAGTTTCCAAACGCCTAGCGGAACGTTTTAATGCTGTTTCTGATAATTTTCTTTGATTAATATCTTCAATTACAGAAATGAAATATTTGGGCTCGCCCGTATCTTCACGCACTAACGAAACTGTCAAATTAATCCAGATCACAGCACCATCTTTGCGGATATAGCGCTTCTCCATTGAGTAATTCTGAATCTGACCTGCTAAAACTTGGCTAATATACTCTAAGTCAGTATCCAAGTCTTCTGAGTAAGTAATATCTTGAAAGGTTAGCTGTAACAGTTCCTCTTCGGTATACCCGACAATCTCACAAAGCTTTTGATTCACCATTAGCCACTGTCCGTTTATCCCCACATGGGCAATACCAACAGCAGCTTGATTAAATGTAGCGCGAAATCTTTGCTCACTTTCTTTTAATAATTCAGTCTGCTCTAAACTCATTGCTAGCGATAACTCCACCCCGAACCCCCTCTGGTTATTTCCCCTAACTTTCCTCAAATCAAGGGTAAGAAAGGGGGACAAGTTTTAGGTTTAGAAGATTTTTTACCTTTAACTTAACTAATATATCTTTTGCTATCTATCTAAGGATAGATGCCAATATTAAACATATATAAATATTAAGACTGTATAAGGCGTAACTACTAAGCTCGAACTACTTTAAAGTAAACTATGAGTCAAATTTTTAACAAAACTATATACTTCAATAAGTAAGTATGTGGGTGAAATTAAACGTTACCTGCGCTCTTCTGGGACTGGGAACTGGGGACTGGTGATTGGGAAAATCATTATACGTTTATTTATGCCCACCTACTTAGTTGGAACACAATTATATTTTAAAAGGTTGTGTTGTTTCTATGCAAAAATTGACGCAAACTCTAAATAATTTTCTAAATTTATTTTTGCAATCTAAATGTCCACTTTGCCAACGTGCTACTGAAGCGGAATTTTGCCAATACTGCCAAAGACAACTTTTAAGCTGTAAATTAACTAATTCTAGTTACTTATGGCAGGGAGAAGTGCCAGTATTTGCTTGGGGAGTATACGGAGGAGCAATTAAAAGAGCGATCGCAGCTTTAAAATATGAACATCTTCCGCAATTAGCCCAACCTCTAGGTTACTGGTTAGGGGAAGCTTGGTTAAAATCACCAATATCTCAAACGACAAAAAAGTTAATAGTAGTGCCTATTCCCCTGCATTCTAGTAAATTAAAGCAGCGTGGCTATAATCAAGCAGAACTTTTAGCACAAAGTTTTTGTCAATTCACAGGTTTAGCTTGGCAAGACGGTTTAGAAAGAGTACGCTCCACAGAAGCACAGTTTGGTTTATCTCAGTTACAGCGACAGCAGAATTTAGCTGAAGCTTTTCGCTTAAGTAAAAAATTGCAGGTACAAAGCAGTAATGCCGTATTATTACTGGACGATATTTATACTACTGGTGCTACTGTTAAATCTGCCGCCAAAACACTGCAACAGCAAGGGATACAAGTTTATGGATTAGTGGCGATCGCCACTCCAAAAGTAAGCAGTCATTAAGAGCTATTTTTTCCAAATTACTAGAATAACCCCACAAATAATCAAACTTAAACCTACATAACGATTAATTGGGATAGCTTCTTTAAATACAAAGTAACCGACTATCACTGAAAAAACATATACCAAAGAAGCAGCAGGGCCAGCAACGCTAAGATCAACACGAGTTAACAATAAAATATAAGTAATTGCTCCAAAACCATAGCAAGTTAGCCCAGCTAGTAATTCTGGGGTAGTCACAATCCCCAAAACATGGCTAACTACATTGCTGGCGTTGACTTGTCCCAGCTTGGTTGCGCCAGATTTGAGAAAAAATTGCCCTGCAACGCTCATGACAATAGAAATTAGGAACAAACCAAACTCTGATAAACTCACGTTGATATCCTATGTTCACGCTTCTCAAACTTTTAGTTTACCTTCACCTCACCCCGACACTGGTCAAAACCTTTTGCTAGGAATGAGCAGGGGTACTTAAACTGATAAACACACCAATACCAAGTTAGGATCAAATTAAGAAATTACAATAATTTTTCATGACTAGCGTTATTCAATCTCCATACAGCAGCGAACAAATAACAGTATGGCTACGTGGTTTACTAACGGTTGCGTGGATAGACGGTGATTTTGATGAAGAAGAGCAAAAATTAATCGCGTCCCTAACTCAAAAAGAAATAGCTCCCAAAATTGATTTAGGTTCCGTAGAACCAATTACAGCAGAGGAATTAGCCGCAGCGTTTGCTAATGACTCTGAAGGGGCAGAAAATTTCTTACGCACGGCTGTACTGGTAGCCTTAGCCGATGGCATTTATTCTTACTCAGAAGATAAACTGTTATACAAGTTTGCTCAAGCATTGGGAAAAGAAGCGATCGCACTAGAAGCATTAAGACATACTCTTTATCAACACCCAGACACCGATCCAGAGCAAAGAGCAACTACGTTAAATATTACCGAATTGTCTGCTAAAGGACAACGGGCTTTGCTGCAACCAGTACGACACTGGCTAGATGGACTGGAAATTCACGACCCAAGAGTAGCAAGATTTTTAGGCAAACTGATTCCCTCACAATGTCCGTTTGAGCGAGATATTGAACTATTTGGTCATAAAATTGTGCATATTCCCCCCTTGTGTAAGCTTAATCCTTTATACGAGCAGTTAGTTGGTTTACGCTTCCGAGCTTTATCCTACCTAGCTGATGACTGCGGTGAGGATGTCTCACAGTATTTTTGATTAGCTGGGTCATTGTTTATAATTTAAAATATGCCAGTTTATTTGCTTCGTAGTTTAAGTATTGGCTGATAGCTGATCTACGATAAGCTGATAAATATACTCTGCTGATGAAACTGAGTATTTAATTTATAGCAGTAGTCAGGGAGGATAGGACAAAATTGATTCTGAAACCCTTGGGATCATTGGCTTTGAAAAAAGCTGATTGCTGATAGCTGACTGCTATAACTTGTCATTAGTTAAAGTTATTTCATTAATGATCAATTTCCAAATGCAAGCCCCCAACTTCATTTGAGGTGGAATTGATAATTGATAATTGTTAATTGTTAATTGTTCAGTATGCAATTTATAGATCAAGCAGAAATTGAAGTTGAAGCAGGAAAAGGCGGCGATGGGATCGTAACTTTCCGTCGGGAAAAATATATCCCTGCTGGGGGGCCTTCTGGTGGCAACGGTGGTCGCGGTGGCTCGATTTATTTTAAGGCGGTAGAAAATCTGCAAACTTTGCTGGATTTCAGGTATAACCACCGTTTCAAAGCCCAAGACGGAGAACGTGGGGGGCGAAGTAGTCGTACTGGTGCAGCAGGAGGCGATCGCACCATTGAAGTGCCTTGTGGCACTGTCATTTATGATGCTGAAACCGAGGAAGTAATCGTTGATTTTATCGAACCAGGGCAAACATTTTGTGTAGCCGCAGGTGGTAAAGGCGGTTTAGGAAATCAACACTTCCTCAGCAATCGCAACCGCGCCCCAGAATATGCTTTACCAGGATTACCAGGCGAACACAAACATCTACGTTTAGAGTTGAAATTAATAGCTGAAGTCGGCATTATTGGTTTACCAAATGCTGGGAAATCTACCTTGATTTCGTCTCTCTCAGCAGCACGTCCCAAAGTAGCAGATTATCCATTTACAACATTAGTTCCAAATCTGGGAGTAGTGCGTAAACCTAGCGGTGACGGTACTCTTTTTGCTGATATTCCAGGTTTAATTGAAGGAGCATCAGAAGGTGCAGGTTTAGGACATGACTTCTTGCGCCATATTGAGCGTACCCGTGTATTGCTACATTTAGTTGACGCGACTGCTGAAGATCCCATTGCAGCTTATCAAACAATTCAGCAAGAATTAGAAGCTTATGGGCGCGGTCTTGTCGAGCGTCCCCAACTATTAGCATTAAACAAAATTGACGCAGTTGATTTACAAACTCAAAACAGTTTAAAAGCAGAGTTATCTAAGATTAGTAATTCACCAGTCTTTCTAATTTCAGCCGTTGCTCGAACTGGATTAGATGATTTATTGCATGACATTTGGCAAATATTAGATGAGTTGAAAATTAACAATGATCAATTATCAATTAAGTAGCTCAACCTAATTAAACTAGGACTTACGCAGAGATCCCCCCTACCCTATGCGCTCCGCGCAGGCTACGCCAACGCCTATAAAAAGGGGGACTTTGAGTTTCCCCCCTTTTTAAGCCCTGCTAGGGGGGATATAGGTTTCAGACTTTCGGTGCGTAAGTCCTATAAACGTAAAACCCCTCCCCGTCCACAGGGAGGGGTTAACCCTACGCCTGAATCATAAAATCTGTTGCTGCAATCATTGGCATCCCACTGAGAATATCAAACTGAGCGCCAGTACCAAATCCTGCTGCTGCCTTATTCTGGTTATAGAACAAATTGCCATTCCCAGTATTGTAAACAATCAAAGCGTTACTGATAGCCGCATCAGTATCATTAGTAACTGTGGCAAACTCACTAGCAATACTAAACCCTGTACCAACAGCACTGGTAATAGATTTAAAAGTTGTCTTATCCAAAACAATCTTATCTATACCAGAAGTGAAGTCAGTAATCGTATCAATACCTACTGTTGAAGTAGCAAAAGTTGCATTCGTATTGTAGAGGAATTTATCAATACCGCTATTACCAGTTAGTAAATCATCGCCTGCACCACCTGCTAGGGTATCGTCGCTGTTACCTCCAATTAAGGTATCAATACCTGATGCACCATTGAGATTATCGTTACCATCTCCCCCTGCGAGCGTGTTGTTAGCAGTATTACCAGTGATGGTATTGTTCAAACTATTGCCAGTACCATCAATAATGCTCGTGCCTGTTAAAGTCAGATTTTCTAAGTAAGAGGTTGCATTAAGAATGTAGCTTACAGAAGATTGAACTGTATCAGTACCTCCGGTTGCAGTTTCGCTAATTGTATCTGTTGTGCTATCAACAATAAATGTATCGTTGCCGTTACCTCCAATTAAGGTATCAATACCCTTAAGACCATTGAGAGTATCATTACCATCTCCACCCGTGAGGGTGTTGTTAGCATTATTACCAGTGATGGTATTGTTCAAACTATTGCCAGTACCATCAATAATGCTCGTGCCTGTTAAAGTCAGATTTTCTAAGTAAGAGGTAGCACCGAGAATGTAGCTAACAGAAGATTTAACGGTATCAGTACCTCCGGTTGCAGTTTCGCTAATTGTATCTGTGGTGCTATCAACAATAAATGTATCGTTGCCGTTACCTCCAATTAAGGTATCAATACCACTATTACCATTAAGGATATTGCTACCAGTATTACCTGTGATGATGTTGTTGGCTGTGTTACCAGTACCATTAATCGCTGCACTTCCAGTTAAAGTCAGGTTTTCTAGGTAAGATGCTAGTGTCCAGGTAATAGCTGTTTGAATGGTATCAATGCCTCCGGTAGCTGTTTCGATAATGCTGTCGCTGGTAGTGTCTACCACATAAGTATCATCGCCATCGCCACCAATTAGGGTATTATCCCCTGCACCACCATTGAGAGTATCGTTGCCTGCCCCAGCATCCAAAGTGTCATTACCTGCACCACCAATTAAGGTGTCATTTAGGGCTGCACCGTAGATGCTATCAGCAGACTCAGTACCAGTGATGTTGTATCTCTCAATATTGGAGAAATTTACTTGGTTAAAACCTGAACCAGTATAATAAGCATTAATATTGCCACTGCTGCGATCGCTGTTATCGAAATTTGTGGAAATTCCTGAATAAGTGTTGGCAGAATAATCAATTACCAGCACATCTGTACCAGTGCCACCATCTACTGTGTCGTGTCCTAACCCTATGGCAATTATATCGTCGCCAGCTAAACCATTGAAGGTGTCATTATTTGCTGTGCCTGTGATGGTGTCATTAAAGTTAGTGCCTGTAAGATTAAATGCTTCAATATTGCTGTAAGTTACACTGCCTGCACCTGTAATACTCAGTGTGCCACTGCTTGTGCTAGTGAAGTTAATTGCAGTTGTACTAGCACTGTAGTTGAATCTTAATGTATCAGTACCAGTACCACCATCTACGCTATCTGTACCAGTGCCTCCATCAAGAGTGTCATCTCCTGCACCACCATCAAGAGTATCGTTGCCTGCCCCGGCATCCAAGGAGTCATTGCCAGCACCACCAATTAAGGTGTCATTTAGGGCTGCACCGTAGATTGTATCATCAGCCCCAGTACCAGTGATGTTGTATCTCTCAATATTGGAGAAATTTACTTGGTTATAACCTGAATTAGTATAATAAGCATAAATATAGCCACTGCTGCGATCGCCGTTATAGAAATTTGTTTGAATTCCAGAGTAAGTATTGGCAGCATAATTAATTACCAGCACATCAGTACCAGTGCCACCATCTACTGTGTCGTGTCCTAGCCCTGGAGCAATTACATCGTCGCCAGCTAAACCATTAATCGTATCATTGCCAGAAGTTCCATTAAGGGTATCGTTCCCACTTGTCCCTGTAACTACTGCCATAGGATTATTTAATAAATAATTTTCATACTATATCCCACTAATTTTAATTATCCCGAAACTAATTATAAAATTTATATCTTTTGTTTTTTCAAACCAATTTATTAATAAATCTCACACATCTATGTGTTTTGATATACATATATTTGGGATTTATGTATATCAAAACACATAAATTCTCTATATAGTTTTAACATTTTATTTTACCTATTGCTGCTCTCTTATTCCCAGGTTCAACCTAGGAATAAGTAGATTAATGCTCCGCCTCTTGTAATATATTTTGAACCTACCGATTAACAACTAACTATCAGGAACTACCTCATTAACGGGGAAGCGATCAATTAGTTGAATAGCACGGATAGCATTGCGCTGTAACGATCTTGATATATGCGGTACATGGGGAATTTGTGATAACAAATCCACAGTTCGGCGTAACATCCTGACGATATCGCCTTCATCTAAATTAGTATTCCCGCAGATATCAAACCATTCAATTCCTAATGCCCATTGTTCAACAATGCCAACCAACTCATACTCTAACCAGATTGGTAGAGTAACTTGATAACGTCGTTGTAGTTGGAATAACTGTCGCCTAACGTTTCGTAGTTCAGCTAAAGCCTCTATTACTTGATTAGATAGGGCGTAGTTTGTCCAACTGTCAGGACGTGCTGTTTCGGTAACTAAAGCACATACTGCGGCAGCTAGGTGGTGTGGATCGAGTTCATCTAGCGCACCTGATGTTATTGCTAAACCTAGCCACAACTCGTTGTCGCCTCGAATTGCTGCTGCTGCTTCTCCCAATGGCGTAGGATTCAAATCTTGCAACGCTCCCATGCGTCGTAAGATTTCAATTAAATCTGTAAATTCCTGCCAATGATGTGCAAGTTTTGCCTGAAGCATTTCTTGACGCTTGCAGATTTCCTCTTGAATTCCCATACGTCTACTCTGACGTTTGAGCAATGTAGAAGGATTACCCCATTGCCAGATAGGATGGTGATCTACCTCGGCTTTGAGCATTTCTACTTGTTTCAGTTGCGTTGTTACTTCTGGGGCAACTGCTGGAACAGAGGCATGAGGAATCATGGTAGCGATCGCATCTGTCACATTTGAACCACTACGAGATTGACCAGGCTTGAAACTTAGTTCTGGAGGCGATTCGAGAAATTCAATATCTTTTACTCCCAGGTTCGATGGTAGTCGTGGTAATTTGCCATGCAACCCTACAACATCATTTGTAGTAACTACATACCATTTGTTATCTTTCCCTAAACACAATAAATAAGGAAATTGACCAGCACCAGCTACCTTGGCAACTAACACTGCTGGAAGCGGTGATGATACTGGTACGTGCTTACCCTTCAAGCTCAAGATAGTACCAGAGTTAGCTTGGATTAGTCCCATGCTAATTTCCTTGGCTTGTACTTCTTCTGCTTGATGTTGGAGAATTTTTAGGAGTCTGCGTTCTTCTTTGAGTCTTCCTTGGAGTTTTTCATATTTTTGAAGCAGTTCAATATTGACAGGTTCTAATAAACTGTCAATTAGCTCTAATTCGCGGTTTAAATCTGCGATCGCTTGAACTTGAGGTTTTAGATGTTGCGTTGCTGTATACTGAGCAAAACTTCGCTCCACCAACTCTTGCGCTTCTTCCATCTCGTGGGTTTGCAGCAAATTCAACACCATGCCATAGCTAGGTGTAAACTGACTCACCAATGGTTCTGCTGCCGCCGTTGCTAAATAAGCCGCTTCCTTAGCACCTTCAAATCGTGTCTGTAACGTCACCACATAACCTGTGGTATCCATCCCCCGACGACCTGCCCTACCTGCCATTTGCAGGAACTCAGAAGCCTTTAGCAAGCGGTGTCCATCGTCAGTACGCTTAGAAAGAGTAGAAATTACAGTAGTTCTGGCAGGCATATTAATACCTGCTGCCAAGGTTTCTGTGGCAAATACGACTTTCACCAACCCTCGCCCAAATAATTCTTCTACTAACCCCTTCCAAGCAGGTAAAATTCCGGCATGGTGAGCAGCAATTCCCCGATAAAGCGGTTCAACTTGTCCAGCACGACCTGCATCAGGATTACGGGCTAAAAACTCGTCAATTCGCTGCTTAAGTTCGGCAGATTCGGCAGCATTTACCAGCATTAAGCCTTTCAACTCTTCAACAGCCTGATCGCATCCCCGACGACTGAAGATAAAGTAAATCGCGGGTAGCATATCCCGTTGCGCTAACTGATTGATGATAAAACCTAAAGCGGGAGTTTCTGGACGCGCACCTTTACCTTTGCTGGTATCTGATTTGCGTTTAGCGATCAGGCGGGGGTTAATTTTTTTCTTGTAATCATCCAACAAAGGAAATAAACCTTTGGGATTCCCAAAATAAAACTGTAGAGGAACAGGTCTAAAGTCAGAGTAGATTAATTCTGTTGGCCCATGAACATTGCTAATCCAAGCTGTTAAATTTTGACTATTAGAAACAGTTGCCGATAAAGCGACCAACTGAATTTCTGGGGGACAGTAAATAATTGATTCTTCCCAAACTGTTCCGCGCTGGCGATCGTTCATGTAGTGGCACTCGTCCAGCACAACTGTTTCTACGTGCGCCAAGGATGTACCAACTTCACCAATCCGAGTGCCATAAAGCATATTACGGAAAATTTCCGTCGTCATTACCAGGATGGGCGCTTCCCGATTGACGGAAATATCGCCAGTGAGTAATCCCACCATGTCGTTGCCAAATTGCTGGCGGAAATCGCGCAGTTTTTGGTTAGATAGTGCTTTTAGAGGTGTGGTGTAAAAAACTCGACCACCCCGCGATAACGCTCTATAAATTGCATATTCTCCAATTAAGGTTTTTCCTGAACCTGTTGGAGCGCATACGACTACAGAACGACCAGCATCAAAAGCTGCGATCGCCTGGTACTGAAATTCATCGAGATCAAACGGAAAAAGGGTTTTAAGATTAAGGTCTTGAGAAGTAGAAAACTGGTTCACGAAAAATTATTCCAAATGGGGAGCCGATTCTCCTATATTTTTCTTAACAATAAGCTGTATAGGTTATATACAATTTTTACACTTACACGACGCTCATCTGTGGTACTACCTTAAAATATCTCTTGCTTAACAAACTTCCGAATAAACCTGCCCCTACAAACTTTAACTCTGCTCTTGGGTAGTTGATGGTACATAAGAAACAATCAGCTTTTCCCTAACTTCGACACAATATTTCTTCTGTCCTACCCTGATAAGTAAATCGAATCTGCCCCACCGCAGTATCGTGATGAAAGCTAGAGTTAGCGACACCTGCACTTTTCTCTCCAATTACTTCTAAAGTCAATTCCCCGCTATGACCCGAACTACCTGGATCGGATATGACATAGTTTCTACCTTGGGTCGGTGCAACAAATTTTACACTCCCTACTCGCTCTGTAATCGGTTGACAGGTTTTGATTGTGTCCACAACTCCGTTGTAACCACGAAATTCTCTGTATGCCCATTGCTGCCGAACTTGAGCAGAAGCCATTACACCAGGGAAACTACTGTTGTGAAGCCAGATCAAGGTTAAGGCAAGCAGGGACGGCATTAAAACTCTAAATAATAAAACTCTTAAATTGAAATTAGATTTAATTCTTTCGCATCTACAAGCAATACGAATCCCTAAAATAGATGCCAAAGCTGGAATAGGAAATACTGAATTAAACATCAGGGTTGGTAAGAAGGAGACGAATAAGCTACCAACTGGTAGACCGACTACCAAACCGATGATGCCACCTAACGCCAGAAACGACGGCTCGATTTCTGATTCTTGTGTTGGAATCTTCTGAAACACAAAAGCCGTTATGTAAACGGTAAGAAGATATAGCGCAAGAGATAGAGTTGCCCACAACCTAAGCCACTCAGGAATATTCATTTCACGATAGTTGAGGAAATAAAACTGCATAGGTGTGAAAGCAACGATCCATGCAGCTAAAAGCCCCCCCAACCCAGTTAGTAGCGCAACTACATTTTTTCTCATCTGAGTTTTTCCAAATACCATATAGTTCCTCTGAATACATCTGTACTTTGATGTTTTTCAGAATTTAACGGAAAAGGAGCGATGAGATCTTTTTAAACCATAGTTATCATGTTGCTCGTAGCAACTATAGTCTTGCAGTGAGTCATTTTTACTAATCCTACAACTTCGGTAAAATTTCCGGTAACAAATAACCTGGAACCTTAGAAAGCGCCAAATTCTGCCCCTGTAAGCCGAGTTGTTGATAAAAAGCTTTAATTGTTTTAATTACATAATTTAAGGTATTAGTGCGAGGCTCAGGTTGTTTGCTCAAACCTTGCAAAGCTTGTAAATGTTGGGTTAGTGCTGCTTGTAAATGAGTGGATTTAGCTTGCTCAGATAATGATAATTTTTGAGCGGTTGCTAACTGGTAATGAGCTAGTCCTAAATTGTTTTGTGTACCAAACACATCAAAAGTTAGCTGCGCTGACTGTGAACTATTTGCTAACTGTTGAGCAAGTGCGATCGCTATTTGATACGCAACAATACATTTCTCTATGTATTGCATCCAAACTTCTGGCGTATCTTGGTAATGCTTCGCTATGTGCCAATAAGCTGTACCTAAGTTATTTTGTGTTGCAGCACAAGCTGCTGGCGCTAAATCTGAGCGGCGATATTTCAAGGCTTGATGGTAAGCCTTAATTGCCAATTCTAAAAATGTTGTTGATTGTTCATATTGTGCTAAATTCCAGTAAGTAGTTCCCAGATTATTCTGAATCATCGCCCAGTTTAAGGGTTCTTCCTTGGGATTATAATAATTGAGTGCTTCACTATAAGAAGCGATCGCTTGTTGCAACATTTGAACAGACAACTGTTGATCTACCTGTTGAGCAAGATGCCAATAAGCTGTACCTAAGTTATTCTGCGTCGAGGCATACTTAAGCGGATCATCTTTGGCAGGACGATATCGCAAAGCTGTTTGATATGCTTCGATGGATAATTGCAGATTATCAGCCGTGTCTTGATAGCGTGCTAAATCATTGTATGCTGCACCCAAATTATTTAGAATCATCGCGTAGGTGTGGGAGTTATCTCCACTAATCTTGCTCAAAGCTAACTGATAAGATTCAATGCTACGTTGGAGAAAATCTAAAAACGCTGGTTCTCCTGTTTCTAAGGTAATGTCAGGAAATCTAGATAGCATCCAATAAAGATTGGCGATATCATTAATTACTTCTGGCACTATCGGCGATGCTTGTTTTTCTAACCATATCAGAGCTTGTTCATAAGCTTTTAAAGCTTCGATCAAGTTTGATGGAGTGACATCTCCTTCCTCAATGCGATCGCGATAATGATTCCCTACACTTAGATAAGCTTCAGCGATTACCTCTGGTGATTCATCTTGCTGTGGCGAGCGCGAAATTTCATCTATAATTAACGGCGCTAATAAATCCTGTTCTACAGTTTGCTGTACATCATTACTACTGACAACAGTTGATTCATATAAACTTAAATTGTTACTTTCCTCAGTTTCATTTACTAAAGAAGATACAGAATAATTTTGATTAATAATAGATAAAGAAGATGGGTAAGTTAATTCTTCTTGTTTAATATTGCTATCAACATCAGCTATATAAAAATTTTTTGATAATACAATGTCTTTCTCAGGATCGTGTCCATTTGTTTCAGTTAACTGTTCTTCTAAAGCTTTTTCTGTTACAGGAATTTCCTGATTATTTCCGCTAAAATTGGCTAAGTCACGGGTGAGAATCTGCCATACCTTTTCCTGAGCTACTGGTGTCTCTTCGACTTCTGTTAAGCTAGTTTCCAGCCTCCGCGTCGCCTCTGGTTGCAGATTACTAATTTTTGTTAATGAAGTTGGTTCTCCTTCAAACTCAAACAAACCTGTGTGCCACTGCCAAAACTCCGGTACTGACTCTTGGATAGTATAAAACCAAGGTCGAGGCAACCAGATTAACAAACTAGCCTCTAGGCGAGGAAAATTACGCCCAATTACTTGTAAGCATCTGAGGAA
The DNA here is from genome assembly GCA_036702875.1 of Oculatellaceae cyanobacterium. GTDB lineage: Bacteria > Cyanobacteriota > Cyanobacteriia > Cyanobacteriales > PCC-9333 > Crinalium. The sequence goes on from DATNQB010000084.1 coordinate 82,796, forward strand.
TGAACGCTGTATATCTGCTGGTTGCCTAGTTAATAACTCGACACCCAGAATTTGAAAGGTATATAAAGAGCGTTCAAGGTGGTGATGTTGAGTAATCCATTGAGCAATATGAGCTAAAAAATTCGGATTGCTGGGGTTTAATTGCAAGGTGATTAATTCACCAGAGTTGACCACCCCACTTAGCGATTCAGCCGATGGAGCAGCTAATTCAGTTGTTAACCTTTCAGAAAAGTGATCGCGAAGGCTAAAATCATCACATACGGAAACTAAAATCTGGCGACGCAAACCTAGACCCAACGCTCGTTTCAAGCGTTGATAAGTTTGCATATTCCAGCCTGAAACCGTAGGGGGAGCAGTATCTGTCACTGTCATCAGCAGCAAGTAGGTGTGGCAGATGGTAATTAGCACTAGCTTTAATCGCCTTTTGGGATTAAAGCGGGTGTTATTCTTATTTATTCAAAGTCTTTTTACCTGGTTCAGGATTAAACTTCCCCAATTAGCAGTAATGTTTAATACATCTTTAAATAGTAAGGTTTTTATATTTAGCTAATCTACATCTATAGAAAAATAACTGCTTAGTAAAAATCCATATTAAATTCAGTTAAATATCGCCATTTAGAAAGATGTGATCTGATTTAAAACTTGGTTGTTTTTAGAAAGTTACAACTATAATTCTAGATTAATAAAGATAAATAGAAATAAAAAGAATATTTTAACTTAAATAAATATTTATATTAAAGGTGGTAATTAAATTAGTATGTGAAATTAATACAATTTTATTGATGATTTTGCTCATCCTTTTAGGGGATAGATACTTTATATCTATTGAAAGAGTTGTAAAAATAAAAAAATTGACAAAGTAGTACTAAGTTTTTTAAAAAACTTTTCCAAGTTTTAGGAGAAGAATTATGGGCATACAAGATTTGTTCAAAGGTTTACCTAACTTCCCGCAAGGGGATCGCAACAGCGATCGCGAAGACAGCGATCAAGAACGTCATTCCAGATACCGTGATGACGATCGCGAACATAGATATCGTGACGAGCGTGACAATGACGACCGCGAACATAGATATCGTGACGAGCGTGACAATGACGATCGCGAACATAGATATCGTGACGAGCGTGACAATGACGATCGCGAACATAGATATCGTGACGAGCGTGACAATGACGATCGCGAACACAGATATCGTGACGAGCGCGACAATGACGACCGCGAACATAGATATCGTGATGAGCGCGACGATGATGATCGCGAACATAGATATCGTGATGAGCGCGACGATGATGATCGCAAACACAGATATCGCAATGAAGATCGTGATGATGATGATCGCGACGATGAGGATGACGATTAAAAAATCTAGTCGTGATCGTCTAGCTACTTTAAAGTGCTAGATAAAGCGGGCAAAGGAGAAAGTAAAAATAACTGCTCTGCTTGTGATTTACCCTTTCACCTGTCACCAAAACAAAAATTTTTTCTAAAAATGCCTAAGTTTTGCTCAACAGATTCAAAGGTTACAATCCCTTAGCAGTTCCTTCACCGCGCGGATCAGCAGCGCCTTCTAACCAGCCATCCGGTGTCTGTTCAATAGCATTAGCATTACCCCAATAAGGCTGCAATTCAATCTTTTGACCTCGACGGCGCAAATCTGCCAAAGTTGCTGGATCGAAACCCCAACGATCCACCCTTACTGTATCCGGTAGCCACTGATGATGTAATCTTCCGGCTGAAACAGCCTCGCTGACATTCATGCCGTATTCCAGAACGTTCAAGAGAACTTGTAGCACAGTGGTAATGATAGTACTACCGCCAGGAGCGCCTGCTGCCAAGCGTAAACGTCCATTTTCAGTGACAATTGTTGGTGTCATGCTGGATAAGGGAATTTTGTTAGGTGCGATCGCATTTGCATCTCCACCCACTAACCCATAAGCATTAGGTACACCAGGCGCAGCCGCAAAATCATCCATCTCATCATTGAGCAAAATCCCAGTACCAGGAACAACCACACCAGAACCGAAGCCATAATTAACGGTAAAAGTTAAACTTACTGTATTACGCTGGGCATCAACAACTGTGAGATGACTTGTATCAGAAGATTCTTTGATTAATTTAGGTTGTGCATTAGCAGGAATATTACCTGGAACTTCTGAAGAAAATTGCGATAAAGTTGACCGCGGTGCTGGCTTTACTTCAGTCGAAGGACGTGCTATTTCCATCGAGATTTCCTGCCTTCTTTTGGCAGCATAACTACGACTGGTAAGTGCTTGAATTGGCACTTTTACAAAAGCAGGATCACCTAAATATTCCGAGCGATCGGCATAAGCAATCCGCATTGCTTCTACCATCAAATGTAAAGCATCAGGATTGTGCCATCCTAAAGATTTAAGGTCAGTATCACCGATGATGTTCAATATTTGCAACAAGTGGACACCACCAGAAGAAGGTGGCGGCATTGAACAAACACGATATTGACGGAAATTACCACAGACAGGTGTGCGCCAAGTAGGTTTGTAAGCTTTGAGATCGTTAAGGGTGATTAAGCCACGATTGGCACTCATATCACGAGCGATCGCACGGGCAATATTACCTGTATAAAAGTTGTTAGGATTTTGAGCGATCGCCTCTAAACTTTTTGCTAAATCTCGCTGTATTAAGCGTTCTCCTGGTTGATATGCAACCCCCTTTTTGCTAAAGACTTGAGTAGCAGCAGCATTTTTGAGGATTGCAGCCTTTCGACTATTAAAAGCACTAACAAAGCGATCGCTAATAACAAATCCATTACGAGCTAAATTAATAGATGGTGCGACCACCTCTGACCATTTCAACTTGCCATAACGTCGCTGTAACTCATACAATCCAGCTACAGTACCAGGTACGCCTGCTGATAAATGACCATCAATACTAGCTTGCGGTTGTACCTTACCATTAGCATCAAGATACATATTCCGAGTAGCTTTTTGAGGTGCGCGTTCTCGGAAATCAAGAGCTTTAACTTCCTTAGTAGAATTCCAGTTTAATAATAAAAAGCCACCACCACCAATGCCAGCAGAAAAAGGCTCTACCACTGAAATAGCAAAAGTAGTTGCTACTGCGGCATCGACAGCATTGCCACCCTTCCGCAACATCGCAATACCCGCTTCAGTCCCCAGGGGATGAGCAGAAACCACCATGCCTTGTTTACTTTTTGCGGGTCGTAAAAACGCCGCCGTTGCTTCTGGACAATTAACCAGCGATATAGAGATAGAAAAAGAAACCAGTGCAACAGCAAAACTCTTGCACTGATAAAATATCTGAATCATCACAATTAAGAATTAACAATTATCAATTAACAATTATAGGGAGTTGGCTTCAGTGTTCCTCAGTTTAGACCTAATTGCTGGTTTCTGAGCTAACTCCCCAATATACCCACACAAAACTCTTAATTGATAATTGATTTAAGCTTCCGCTTCCACTGCTTCAGGTTCAGCTTCAGTTTTTGGAACTTCGTGCTTAATTGTCAAGTAGCGAATTACTTCTTCACTTAGGCGCATAGCTCTTTCCAAACCTGCAACTGCGTGTCCGCCGCCTTTGTAGTTCATTTGAACATAAATACCATCGCGATGCCTATTGATTTCGTATGCTAGACGACGCTTACCGCGATGCTGGACTTGAATATCCTCAACTCCTTGCTCACGCAAGAAACTTTCATATTTGGCGATCGCGCCATCAACCACCTCATCCCCTTGATCGGGACGTAGGATATACATTGTTTCGTATTCGTAAACTTTACTCACGCGCGTTTATCTCCTTATGGACAAGATGGCCTCTTCTGGTTAGCTGGATATAACCAGACAACATTAAAAAAGGTAGAATTTTTCCACCTGTATACTCAACCCTCCAGCAGATCAAGAGGCAAGGACATACAATCTTACTACCGTCGTTTATTGTACATATTTACCAGCGTAAATCCCAATTATTTTAAATATTTAGCTGACATCACTCATTACAAATCACCCAGTCAATATATGGCGCAACGCTACGTCCGAGTTAAAACCGAAAAAAACCAGACTTACTACGGTTTACTACAACTAAATCGCAGTGTACAGGTACTTGATGCCCCACCTTGGTTACAAGGACAGCCTACAGATGTACATTTACCAGCAGATAGTTACCAATTACTGGCTCCCTGCGCTCCCTCAAAAATAGTTGCTGTTGGTAAAAATTACGCCAACCACGCCGCCGAAATGGGAACACCAGTTCCTAAAGAGCCACTACTTTTCCTCAAACCTCCTACTGCGGTAACTGGTGATGAAAGCAATATTTTCTACCCACCTCAGTCACAGCAGGTAGACTATGAAGGCGAATTGGCTTTAGTTATTGGAGAGCGATGCGTACAATGTACACCCAAAGAAGCTCAAGCAAAGATTTGGGGTTATACCATTGCTAATGATGTCACAGCACGAGATTTACAAAAACTTGACGGTCAATGGACAAGAGCAAAAGGATTTGATACTTTTTGCCCACTAGGGCCGTGGATTGTGCGAGAGTTAAGCGCAGGGGCAAGGATACAGACATTTTTAAATAATTTTAATCAGCCTGTACAATCTGCCTCTATTGACCAGATGGTGTTTTCACCAGAAGTTCTAGTATCTTATATCTCTCAGGTAATGACCCTCTTACCAGGCGATGTTGTACTTACAGGTACGCCAGAAGGTGTTGGAGCGATGCAAACTGGCGATCGCATTTGTGTAGAAATTGAAGGCATCGGTCAGCTACAAAATACTGTAGTTGCACGCACGATCAATTAACAATGATCAAACTACTATTTTTTCGCTCTTTGTAGGTTGGGTTAAGCGCAGCGCAACCCAACACTTTAACAATTAAGACTTACTCACCATCATGTAATTACAATGATTTTAAATTCCTCTAATTTACTGATAACTGACATTAGCGCACTTGTGTATAAACAGCCTCTGAAATCGCTGGTATTTCAGCATAACGTCCTAGCAAAGACTGCACTACTGAATATGTGCAAGCAGCAATAGTTCCTAAAAATACTACGTTAAGCAACGTTTCTGTTAATAAGTTTTGACCTAGCCCTGGAAGTAATATTCCAGTAAGCATCCTGCACAAAACCAGAACAATATCTAAAAGAATTGCCTGTAATGTGTTGAAACGAATAAAGTGGCTAATATTTTCGTTTCTCACTACTGCCAAATACAAAACAAAGAAAATTATTAAGCCAGCAAAGGGAAAATTATTAATAATTATCAAAGGCTGTAGTGGTAAAAACAGCAGCTGAAGGCTAGGAAACTGTGCAAACAGAACAGCACCAAATGGCAGCACATCAATTAAAGGAAGTAAGTAAGGCAGAGAAGCAAAAACTCTGTCTTGAGGTGTTACAGATCCACGCCAACTCATCGTACATTCTCCTGAAAAACTTTATTTAGTGTTAAGTCTTACTAAGTTCAGGATAACGCAGCAGTTCAAAAACCCCTATTTAACATTGGCAAGTCGGAAACCCATTTGGCACTCGTACTGCTGAGGATGATTCTCGTTAAGTTGGCGAATTGCTTGACCACACCTCAGTTGACCATGATGCCAGCGCGGTTGACCACTATGATCCGCTAATAAACAGCTTTGGCACACTAGATGTGGAGTAAGTATTTGATTCTCTGTGAGAATGACTAGCATTAACTACCTCCAGTCGATCCCCAATACGTCTGAATTTATTCTAGATTATTACTTCAGGCAGATAGACACAATTGCTACATACTTTAACTTATCTCAACAAGAAAATCCTTAACTGCTATTGTAAGTAGGAATTTATACCATATAGTTGTTCCTAAAATAAAAAAAGTAACTTAAAATTTATATTCCATGTTGGATGTAAAGAGAGTTACAATAATTGATTGGGGAAATTTTAGGCAAAGCTCATATCGCTACGGCAGATCTCAACCTGGTATGCAGCTAAACTGAAGTTAAAACCGTGCTGATAGTACCTCTAGGATTGACTCAAGTGTCTCAAACCAATTTAGATTTTCTTGGCTCCACTGATCCGGCTATTGCTGAGTTGATTCAGCAAGAACTCCAGCGTCAACGCGACCACTTGGAGTTAATTGCTAGTGAAAACTTTACTTCAGCAGCAGTTTTAGCGGCTCAAGGTTCGGTATTGACAAATAAGTATGCCGAAGGTTTGCCTGGAAAACGCTATTACGGTGGCTGCGAATTTGTAGATAAAGTTGAGCAATTGGCAATAGACCGTATTAAACAGCTATTTGGCGCGGCTCATGCTAACGTTCAGCCGCATTCTGGCGCTCAAGCTAATTTTGCGGTATTCCTGACGCTTCTAGAACCAGGCGATACCATTATGGGGATGGATTTATCCCACGGTGGTCATTTAACTCATGGCTCTCCTGTGAATGTATCAGGAAAATGGTTTAAGGTTTGCCACTATGGAGTAAATAAGGAAACTGAGCAGTTAGACTACGAACAAATTCGGGAATTAGCGCTACAACATCGCCCGAAATTGTTAATTTGTGGTTATTCTGCTTATCCTCGCATCATTGATTTTGAAAAATTCCGCGCGATCGCAGATGAAGTTGGTGCATACTTGTTAGCAGATATTGCTCATATCGCTGGTTTGGTTGCAACAGGTCATCATCCTAACCCCATTCCTCACTGTGACGTAGTTACTACCACCACCCATAAAACTTTGCGTGGGCCAAGAGGTGGTTTAATTATGACCCGTGATGCGGAATTAGGGAAAAAATTAGATAAGGCTGTTTTCCCTGGTACTCAAGGCGGCCCATTAGAACACGTAATTGCAGCTAAAGCGGTGGCTTTTGGTGAAGCTTTACAGCCTGCGTTTAAAGAATATTCCGGTAATGTAATTGAAAATGCTCGCGCAATGGCAAATCAGTTACAAAAGCGTGGTTTGAATATTGTTTCTGGTGGCACTGACAATCATTTGATGTTGGTAGATTTACGTTCTATAGGCATGACTGGGAAGAAAGCTGATCAATTGTTAGGCGATGTTAATATTACAGCCAACAAAAATACGGTTCCCTTCGATCCAGAATCACCTTTTGTAACTAGCGGTATCCGTCTCGGTTCACCTGCGATGACTACACGCGGTATGGGTGTGGCAGAATTCACAGAGATTGCTAATATTATTGCCGATCGCCTGTTGAACCCTGAAGATGAGGCAGTCGCTATTGATTGTAAGCGTCGGATAGCTAGTTTGTGCGATCGCTTCCCTCTCTATCCTCATTTGAATATTCCCGTACCAGCAATGGTTTAATTAGCGATTAGCGATTAGCGATTAGCGATAAAATACTACTTAATACAAGAGATTAAGAGTTATTAAAAAAGCTAACGGCTAAAAGCTAAAAGCTAACCGCTAACTGCTAACCGCTAAAAGCTATCTTATGACTGCTGAAGTTATCTGTGTCGGAACCGAGTTACTGCTAGGGGATATTCTGAATACTAATGCCCAGTTTTTAGCAAAACAGTTAGCTGGGCTAGGAATTCCTCATTACTATCAAACCGTAGTGGGGGATAATCCAGAACGCCTCAAGCAGGTATTAGAAATTGCTACAGCGCGATCGCAAATTCTGCTATTTACTGGCGGTCTTGGCCCAACACCAGATGACCTCACGACCGAAACTATTGCTGATTTCTTTAACGCCCCGCTAGTTGAACAGTTAGAGGTAATTGAGGATATTACCCGCAAATACGCTCAACGGGGGCGTGAAATGACTCCCAGCAACCGTAAACAAGCTTTGATTCCTCAAGGTGCGGAGATTCTGACCAACCCCGCAGGAACAGCACCTGGAATCATCTGGCAACCCCGCCCTAACTTGACAATTCTTACCTTCCCAGGTGTGCCAAGTGAATTAAAGCGGATGTGGCAAGAAACCGCCATTCCCTACCTCAAAAGTCAAGGTTGGGGGAAACAAATCATTTATAGCCGAATGTTACGCTTCTGGGGCATTGGTGAATCTGCTTTAGCGGAAAAAGTATCTTCTTTACTTGATTTATCTAACCCAACAGTTGCGCCTTATGCAGGTCAAGGCGAAGTAAGATTGCGAGTTTCTGCCCGCGCGAGTTCAGAAACAGCAGCACTTGAACTAATTAAGCCAGTTGAGCAACAAATACAACAAATTGCCGGATTAAACTATTACGGCGCTGATAATGATACCCTCGCCTCAGTCGTTGGTCAATTGTTGCAAGCATCAGGTCAAACGCTGAGTGTAGCTGAATCTTGTACTGGCGGTGGGCTGGGACAAATGCTTACTAATATTTCTGGTAGTTCCAGCTACTTTATGGGTGGGGTGATTTCTTATGATAATCAGGTCAAAATTTCTCTATTAGATGTCAACCCTGAAGATTTAGCCCAACATGGGGCTGTGAGTGATGTAGTTGCCCAGCAAATGGCTATAGGAGTTAAGCAGCGTTTGGCGACTGACTGGGGTGTTAGTATCACTGGGGTTGCTGGCCCTGGAGGTGGTACAGAGACTAAACCAGTGGGGCTTGTCTACATAGGTATCGCTGCGCCAGATAACACTGTAGAAAGCTTTAAGTATCAGCTAAATCCTCAGCAAGAACGGTCTTTAATTCGTCAGATGTCAGCTTGTCAAGCCTTGGACTTACTACGACGCAAGTTAATTGCCAATTCGTCTAAACGATAATTTTGGGAATTTTTCATCACGATTTGTTAAAAAATTATAAAAAAATCTTGTTGATCTACCTAAAAGTCAACCCCTCTTGAGATATCTATACCCAGCAATAACTTAGGACTTCGGTAGGATGAGGATCTGATCGGCAAGTATGTTAAGCTATAAATTAAGAAATGTAACAAAAGATCTGATTTATTATTGATGATTAATTAGGCAAGCTAAAACACCATTTCCCTCTAGAGGGACAGGTATTTTAACTCATAAGTTTGCCAAGCTGTCAATAAGGTATGCAGGTTGTCTCGCTGGAGCTTTCTATTAAATGGACTATATAGATACATTGTTGGAAAAGCTAAAGGAATGGGCTCGCAAAATCGTTGAAGCGTTGCTAGGCGATGAGGCGGAACCAGAACCGGAACTTATCCCCATTCCTGTTAATGATAAACAACGTCGTCGTCGCTAGTCTGCAACTGTGTTAACCGAACATTTGCAAGTGGTGAGTGTACTGGTTCTGCATGGCCCCAATCTTAATCTATTGGGGCGTAGAGAGCCAGGGATATATGGCAGTGTGACATTAGAAGCAATTAATCGCTTATTAGAAGAGGAAGCACAGAAACTCCAAGCGAAAATATTAGCCAAGCAATCTAATCACGAAGGTGTTTTAGTCGATGCTATCCATGATGCTCAAGGAACTCATCAGGGTATTTTGATTAATGCTGGTGCTTATACTCATACGAGTGTAGCTATTCGAGATGCGATCGCCGCAGTAAATATTCCTACAGTTGAAGTGCATCTGAGCAATATTTATCGTCGCGAAGAATTTCGCCACCATTCATTTATAGCACCAATAGCTATTGGGCAAATCAGTGGCTTTGGCGCTGATAGTTATCGCTTAGGATTACACGCTTTGGTTAATCACCTCAGACAATCAAATGCTTGATAATTTCTGAGCGAATAGTTTAGAGAAATTTGTGATGCAGCCTAGCCAATTTTTAAGTATTGATGACCAACTTATTTCTCTGGAAGAAGCTTTAAAATATCTCCAATTTTCGGGAAAATTAACTCCGTTTATTGGAGAAATTTTACGTCAATATGTGATCGAGCAAGAATTACAAAATAGAGACGATCTTGATATTAGTCCTGCTATAACTGAGCAGGCAGTAGTTGATTTTAGATTAGAGCGCAATCTCAGTAACCCCCAAGCTTTCGCCCAATGGCTTAGTAGCAACGGTATAGATTACGCTACGTTTCACAATCAAATGGTTGCTAGTTTTAAACTTGCAAAGCTAAGAGATCAAATTACTGAGCCGAAACTACAAGAATATTTCATTGAACGGAAAATCTTTCTTGATCGGGTAGTCCTTTCTAGGATTATTGTAGGTTTTCAGGAGTTAGCTGAGGAATTAGCAAGCCAAATTGAAGAGGGAGTAGCGTTTGAAGAGTTAGCGATGGAGTATTCCCTGGCAGATGACCGAATTGTTAACGGCATGATGGGAGTGCTTAGTCGAGGAAGCCTGCCAGATAAAATCAGGGCAGCAGTTGATTTGGCTAGTCCTGGTAAGTTAGTAGGGCCTTTAGAAATTGAAGGATCTTGGGCTTTATTTAAAGTAGGAAAGTTTTTGCCAGCTAATGTAGAAGATCCTCAACTAATTGAAGCGCTAAAAAATGAATTGTTCGATCAATGGCTAACTGAGAAAATTCAAAAGCTGACAGTCAAATTGTTGGCAATTTGAGTAGGGATTAAAGATGAATACGCCCTCACTTCCTAATGATCCACCGCTCATACTGGTAGTGGACGACGACAAAATGACGCGGTTACTGCTGTGTCAAACATTGGAGCAAGAAGGGTACAAAGTTGTAGAAGTCAGCAATGGTGTTGAGTGTCTAGCAGTTTTCAAGAGCCTTCAACCGCAGATTATTTTGTTAGCTGCGATGATGCCAGTGATGGATGGTTTTACTTGCTGTACTCATTTGCGATCGCTTCCTGAGAGCGCCCATACGCCAGTGTTGATAATTACGGAAGTTGACGATCAAGACTCAATTAACCAGGCATTTGCAGTTGGCGCTACTGATTACATTACCAAGCCATTTCAGTGGGTTGTATTAATTCACCGTGTGCGGCGTTTGCTCCAACAATCCCAGATTTATCAACAACTAGAGGCGGCAAACCAGAAGTTGCAGATCCTTACTGGTAGGGATGACTTGACTCAGGTTGCCAACCGACAACGATTTAATGAATCTTTTGATCAAGAGTGGCGACGGATGGCACGAGAAGTATTGCCTTTAGCTCTGCTCATCTGCGATATTGACTTTTTCAAGCTTTATAACGAAACTTACGGCTATCAAGCTGGAGATAAGTGTTTAAAAACAGTTGCCGATCTGATCAGTCGGATTGCTAAACGACCAGCAGATTTAGTAGCGCGTTATGGGGATGAAGAATTTGCTGTGATTTTGCCTTACACCCAAGCCGAAGGTGCTATTCAAGTTGCCAATAAAATTCGAGAGAAAGTCAAATCATTAAACATTATTCATACAGGTTCCCCGATTGGGCAGTATGTCACACTGAGTTTAGGCGTATCCAGCACGTTTCCTCATTTTAAAACTTTACCAGAGACACTAATTGGGGCTGCGGAACAGGCGTTGTATCAGGCAAAAAAAGCAGGGCGCGATCGCGTGCTTCTAGAAGTATGTGATGATTAAAAATCCTCAACCCACTAAAATATTTGATCAATGGCTAGCAGAGAAGATCCCCATGACCCTCAAGCTGCACAAGATCTAAGCTGGATTGAGGAGGTAGAGTTACAGGAGCTTGCATCTTTACAGTGGGATACTCCACCGCTTTCTTGGTTAAGTCCTGAACAGCAAGCACAATTCCAAAGTCAAGCCGAAACTCGTCGCTATCCACTTGGAGAGAAAATCTGGTCTACAGATAGTTCAGGCGACCAATTTTTTATTCTTTCTGGAAAAGTCCGTCTGCGGGAAGAAGGAGCCACTAAGCCGTTAGCTACCTTAGCAGAAGGCGATTGGTTTGGTGATTTACAGCAATTTTCAGGATCAGTAAAAGCGATCGCTGCTAGCAAAGAAGTAATAGTAGGTCGCTGGGATTCCGCCTTCTGGAGTCACGTTTCATCCTCACAGAGAAAGCAGGAGAGGCAGGGGGGCAGAGGAGGCAGGGGGGCAGAGGAGGCAGAGGAGGCAGGGGGGCAGGGAGGCAGAGGAGGCAGAGGAGGCAGAGGAGGCAGGGGGGCAGGGAGGCAGAGGGAGGTAAAGTCTGTACCAACTACTTATGACCACACCCCGCAGCCAGTATCGGGTTATCCTTTCGTTTCTAGCCTTAATACGGGTGCTGCTTGCTTGACGATGGTGGCGCAACATTTGCAAATTCCAGGCAAGCTAGAGTGGGTGCAACGCCAGTTACGGGGACAACGCCCTAAACATCTGGTGGAAGCTGGCGAAAAGTTGGGGCTACAACTGCGGCGGTTAAAAACTTCTTGGAGTAACCTGCGACAGCTATCATTTCCAGCTTTGTTGCAATGGCAACAGTCAAGCTGGGTTGTGGTATATGGGGTAAGAAAAGATCGCTTGCTGATTGCTAACCCTCTCAATCCTAGTCAAACTTGCGATTGGGTTTCTCGGTCGAGAGTTGAGGCTGCTTGGAATGGGGAATTGTGGCAAGTAGAACCGATTCAGCAGCAGGATAAATTTAACCTGTCGTGGTTTTTACCTGCTGTTTGGCGCTATCGGGGGTTGCTATTAGAAGTATTGATCGCCTCTTTGACGTTGCAACTGTTGGGGTTAACGACACCAGTCATTACTCAGGTAATTATTGATAAGGTGATGGTACAAGAAAGCATTGCCACTTTAGATGTAATGGCGATCGCTTTACTTTCCGTTGCTTTTTTTGAGGCTATTTTAGGCATCTTGCGGTTATTCATCTTTACCCATACCGCCCGCCGCCTTGACTTAAGTTTATCAGCACAGCTATTTCGTCACTTAATGCGCCTACCTCTGGCTTATTTTGAGTCTCGGCGGGTAGGAGATACAGTTGCACGAGTACAAGAACTAGAAAATATTCGCGAGTTTCTCACCGGGACGGCATTAACTGTAGTCTTAGATGCCATTTTTACTGTGGTGTATCTGGGACTAATGTTTTACTACAATATCCAGCTTACGGGGGTGGCTCTAGCAGTTATTCCACTATTTGCAATTCTGACATTGCTTGCGACTCCAATTTTGCGTAACTGGTTGAATGAAAGTTTTAACCGCAGTGCGGATAGTCAATCTTTTCTAGTAGAGACAGTGACAGGCATTCATGCAGTTAAGGCACATGGGGCAGAAAGAACAACACGCGATCGCTGGGAAGGTTTATTTGCTCGCTTCATCCGCACCAGTTTCAAAGCTTCCACTACTTCCAATATCAGTAACAATATTGGCGACTTTCTCACCAATTTCTCTAGCTTACTAATTCTCTACTTTGGAGCCAAGCTAGTCATCAATCACCAACTAACAATTGGTCAGCTAGTTGCCTTCCAAATGCTTTCTGGTCGAGTCACAGGGCCGCTTTTACGTTTATTACAACTGTGGCAAAACTTACAACAAGTGCTGCTATCTGTAGACAGAATTGGGGATATTCTCAATGTAGCTCCCGAAGCCGAATTGGGAGCGGGTTTAGTGTTACCTTCTCTGCAAGGTCAAGTCACCTTCGACCAAGTTTTTTTCCGTTATCACCCCTCCCAGGAAGCAATCTTACGAGGGATTTCCTTTACAGTACAACCAGGAATGTTTGTCGGAATTGTTGGTCGTAGTGGTTCTGGTAAAAGCACTCTTTCTAAACTATTGCAACGTCTCTATTTAGCTGAATCAGGTCGCATTCTGATTGATGGTTTTGATATAAAAAGTGCTGACTTAGTTTCTTTACGGCAACAAATTGGTGTGGTGTTACAAGAAGATTTTCTCTTTAATGGTTCTATCCTAGAAAATATCACCCTGGGCAATCCAGATATTACTGCTGAACAAGTAGTAGAAGCTGCCCGACTAGCAGTAGCCCATGATTTTATCAGTGATATGCCCCAAGGTTACGAAACTAATGTAGGAGAGCGAGGCACAGCCTTATCTGGTGGACAACGCCAACGCATTTCACTAGCGCGTTTATTCCTTTCGCAAGCTCCCATCTTGATTCTAGATGAAGCTACCAGCGCCTTAGATAGCGAGACAGAGCAACAAGTTTTACAGAATATACAGCGAATTTCCAAAAACCGTACTATCTTTTTAATTGCCCATCGTTTTGCCCCACTGAAACGCGCTGACACAATTTTGGTATTAGAAAAGGGCATTCTTGCTGAACAAGGAACGCATTCTGAATTGCTGCAACACAAAGGATTATATTGGTCACTATATCAACGTCAGCAGTCCTCAGTTCAGGGGGCGACAAGCGCCCCCAAAGCCTGATGTGCTTTGCACATCAGGGTTCAGCCCTTATCAAAAAACTGTCAGCTTATTGACAACAAGCTCTCTATAGAGAAAAAAGTATCAAACTGTGATAAAAAAGAACGGTC
>DATNQB010000085.1 GCA_036702875.1 Oculatellaceae cyanobacterium
CTGGTTGGTTTTCATGAGTGTCAGTTATGGGTAGAGGAAATGCTCAACCTTATTGCGAATAAAAAGTCATTTTATCAAAGGGGCTTGAGAGCTATAAGCCTTATAGACCAGCCGCTCTAGCGGCGTGGTCGCCCCCAAAACCTGCTTGCACTCGCTCATAGGCAAAGTTTGTCATTGTTGCTACATCATGAGTAAGTACCACACGCTTGTTCTGTGCTGCCCATTCCAAAACAGTCGGGTCGTCTGCTTCAGATAACCCAACATCTTGAACGCGGACAATATCAACATCGGAATTACGACGTAGAACACCACGAATAATCTGATTATTAAAGTTCTCGTCAGCCAAAAATCGCAGCATAAAATTTTACCCTTGCGGGTTGCGCCGAGCTAATAAGCGATCGCGCACGCCAACAGGATTAAAACGTCTCTCAGCTTCCTGACGAACCTCTGTGGTATGGCGTTGACGCTTGAGAAGGTAATCATCAACTTCGGCTTGATGTCGTAAGTAATAGCCAAGTACAGAATAAATATCAGAAAGCTGAAGCGATGGGTACTGTTCCCTAATTTCTTCGGCTGTACCGCCTTCAAGAAAAGCTGTAACGACTGTATCTAAGGTGACGCGAGTTTTATTGATGCGGACAACGCCATTTGCATCAGTTACAAGCGGAATTGGTTCAGCCGTTGGAACAAGTAACATTTTGAGATCAAGATAGTTTTAGTCTCTTTTTTCTATAATAAGCTGAAGTTATAAAAGCCACACATATCACTAATTAAAACTCGCACTCATCCTTTATTCAAAGCCGCCGCATGATGAGCAAAATGATCGCTCATAAATGATGCAATAAAGTAATAACTGTGATCGTAACCAGGCTGTTTACGCAAAGTCAGAGGATAATTCACCTCTGCACAAGCTTGAGCAAAAACATCAGGTTGTAATTGTTCGCTGAGAAATTGATCCGCGTCTCCTTGATCAATCAATATAGGTAATCGCTCTTGAGCAGATTTAACTAAATGAATCGGATCATAAGCTAACCAATCAGATTGATTTTCGCCTAAATAATTCCGAAATGCTTTTTGTCCCCAAGGAACTTGGCAAGGATTAACAATTGGCGCAAAAGCAGAGACACTTTTAAACATACCTGGATTTTTCAGTGCGATCGCTAATGCACCACAACCACCCATTGAATGCCCAAAAATTCCCTGAACTCCTGACACTACAGAAAAGTTTGCAGAGATAACTTCAGGTAATTCTGAAACTACATAATCATACATTCGATAATGCTTTGCCCAAGGCATCTGCGTTGCATTCAGATAAAATCCTGCACCAGTGCCTAAATCCCAACTATCCTCTTCACCAGGAATATTACAACCGCGTGGACTCGTATCAGGCGCAACCACAATTAAACCGTACTGAGCCGCGAATTGCTGCGAACCTGCCTTATTGATGAAATTTTGTTCCGTACAGGTTAATCCACTCAACCAATACAGAGTTGGACAAGGTTGCGTTTCAGCTTGAGGCGGCAGATATACGCCATAATTCATCTCACAGTTAAGGACGGCGGAATAATGACGATAAACATATTGCCAGCCACCAAAACTCCGGTTACGGCTTACTAATGTCAGGTTTGTAGGGACAGCTTGGGTCATAAATAATGTGGGTGATGTAGTTGCCGATCACTATGAATCTCGCGATCAAGATGATTATACTCAAGCAGGTAATCTGTGGCGGATATTCTCTGAAGACGATAGGAACTGGACAGCAGCCGCGATCGCAGGAGCATTAGGTGGCGCAAGGCAAGACCTCCAAATGCGGTAATTGTGCCATTTCTTCCGTGCAGATATGGATTATGGTCAGCGCGTTGCCAAAGCATTGAATATTCAAATTGACCCCGCTATGCTGCAACAGAACAAAAAAAAAATCCTCAACCTGTAGCAGTTTAGAGCGTCAGCGTTTTCTCATTCTTACCTTTGGATAGGACATTTATAATGCCCCATCCAAAAGTTTTATAAATTAACAATAATTGTCTCTTAAAATTAACTATTAACAGCTTAAAAATGATAAAAGTACGTCGCTGAAAGCGAGCAACTATAACTCTCTTTGCACACTATCAAAATTCAATTACACCTGCTATTAATTTCCAACAGGGTTCTTCACCCTCCCAATTTTCAGGAGCCCAAGGGATACCAAGGCTTACAGTTATAAGACAGTCATTTACTGGCTGATATCCCTCTTCTAGTTTTGAAACAAATACTGGATCAGTAATTTTTGCAGCTTTCAAGCTTCGACCGTTAGTAGTCTCGATAGTCCCTTGCCAACCCGTAGTCCCTGTTCGGTTTACGGAAAATTTCGTAACATGGACTAATTGGAGAGTACAGCGTTGGGCAAATGGTAAAGATTGTAAAAAAGAAGGATTAACATACTTAATAGAATTGTGAAGTATATAGCTATAATTATTGCAATATTTGATCACATCTATTGGTTTTACTTTATCTAAACATTTCCATTCACCAGGTAAAACGGAGAGATTTTCACACTCAAAATCAAGTGCAATTGTACGTTTTTTTTTCAAGCCTCTCATAATTTTTTGAATTCCTTCATCAAAGGTGATAGTAGCAGCAATATTTTCGTACACTGCTTTTCCATCAACATAACACTGTGGGTTGTTTGGTCTTGCACCTAATTCCCGACCAAGAAATATATAGCGAATTCCTTTTTTTTCTAAAGCTTCTTTTAATGCTAATCGATTAAAATGTGGCAAGAAACGACTGTATGGATGCGAGCGAACATCACCAATAGCAGTAACGCCGTGTTGCTCTATTAAAGCTATAAACTTGTCTATCGTGTGGTTAGAGTGACCAATAGTAAGAAGATCCATGGCTTTTGCTCTCAAACTTGATATTAATCCCCTCATCAACTACTTCCATTTATATTAAACCGTTGATGATATGCTGATTCGGATAGACGAGCGCAATGATAAAGATAGAGAGCGATCTCCCCTTGAGGTATCCCTATATTATACTGAACCTTCCATATCCTCAGTGAACTCAACGTAAAATGCCATACTTTTGCTGCATTTCTTGAATGAAATCTCCGATAGGGCGAGTTTGACCACGCTCTAGTTCTTCAAAGCCTTGCTGAATACCTGCTATTGTTTCTAACTGTTCAATCAGTTGGCGCACTTTGGTAGGATCGATATTTCCAGAATCGAGAAAGGTAATGAGAACTTGGGTGCGATCGCTCACATCCTGCGGTAGCTCAGTAAGTTCAATTTGCCCATTCTCATAAATACCTGCAATAGTTTTTAGCATAGGTAGAAAGGGGATTGATGGTTGTTTCAATTCTACTGATTTTTAATCGTGTAACTTCTCTAGGAGCAGCATCGCATTTCTTATTCAAAAATGTGTTGGCAAAGCCTTCGCGCAGCGAACATCCCCGCAAAGCGAAGCCTTCGGCGGGCTTCGCAAATAACTCAATGGCAGTTAAGCACAAACTTTTTTCACGCTGGAAAGTTGATTAACCTTATCCCACCAAGTATTTATTTTAGAAGTGTCAGCAGTAATTGCCTCAAACTCTGGTGTCTTAGAAAGGTAAACGAAAATTGGAATTAAATAGAAATCTGCAATAGTCAATTCGCTACCTAGCAGATATGGGCTACCAACAGTCAGTGACTCAATCGCTTCTAAAGCTGTTTTTGCAGGTGCGATCGCATTTTTCACTGCATCCTCATCTGTTTTTCCGCCCTGATTTGGCACAATTAAACGCTGAATTACAATTGTCCTAATTGCAGGTGCATAGAAATAGCTATCAATAACCGCCATAATCTGCCGCATCCGAGCTTTAGATAGCGGATTAGATGGGCTAAACTTGTCATTGGCTACAACTTTTGGGGGCGACCACGCCGCTAGAGCGGCTGGTCTATAAGGCTTATAGCTCTCAAGCCCCTTTGATAAAATGACTTTTTATTCGCAATAAGGTTGAGCATTTCCTCTACCCATAACTGACACTCATGAAAACCAACC
>DATNQB010000086.1 GCA_036702875.1 Oculatellaceae cyanobacterium
CTAAAAGGAAGTGATAGAAGACAATTCATGGCAGAGGTGGTGAAAGGATGGGGAAGAGGAGGAGCAACAATTGCAGAACGAGAACTAGGATGGAATAGACGGACAATTCGGAAAGGAATGCAAGAGTTAGAGCATGGAATGGCAATAGCAGACTCATTTCGGCTCCGAGGCAGCAAACCAATTGAACATAAACTGCCAAACTTATTAGAAGATATCCGCTTAATTGTAGATCCAGAAAGCCAAACAGACCCAAGTTTTAAGAGTACAAGGTTGTATATCAGGCTGTCAGCAGCACAAGTCCGTCATCAGTTGATAGAAACTAAAGGGTATAAAGATCAAGAAATCATAGTAAATATAATCCGGTTGAGCGGGCTTTTGGTTGGCTTGAGCAACATTGGCGTGGTAGCTTACTTGATAGCGTTGATACCGTAATCCAGTTTGCTTCTACCCTGACTTTCAATGGTAAATATCCTGTGGTTACTTTAGTTGAGAAAATCTATCATACAGGCGTTAAACTTACACAACAAGCAATGGCGGTTAATCTTTAAATGTTTTGGCGTGGGCGCTATTAGCTCACGCCTTTTTTATTCTTGGGTGAGAAAGATGGGCAAAGCTTTTCAGCTAGTTGGATACTTTTTGATTGGGGTATCAATTACTGGTTTATTTTCTTATTCAAGCCGTGCATTTGCCAATTTAACAATTATTGAACCAATATTGTCAGGAAATTGATCTTTTTTGATTGAAATTGATTCTTTAAAATCTTGTGACAAAGCATTTTTATCGAAATTTTTAGATAGTATGTTTCCTAATGTAGTTTTACCCGTTCCGCCAGCACCAATAATTACAATTTCTAGATTTCCGTTTTTTAATAATTTAAAAATTTTTTTGAATGTAGGGAAAAACTTGCCCCACATATCAACAACACTTACTCCAGTACTTATCGCATTGAGAGTTTCAACAAACATCATTAACCCCATTAAGCCAAAATTTATTTGGCGTACAAGCCAATATTAAATATAGAAACAAGTTTCATAACTTGATTTGATTATATCTCTCTAACCTTATTAGAGTATGCCACCATCTAAGAAACACAATTATCTAGTGAATCCAATTTAGTAAAGCCGCTCCACTTCAGCGCCCCCATCTTGCTATACATGGGCGTTGTGGGTGTTGATGCGCTGTCTGTTCAAACAGATAGACATCACTAATTCTTGACCTTAAACCACCGCGTCTAAAATTTTGCCTTCCCTCTCCGAAAAAACTCCCTTCAGATTGAACTAGCTTACGCTAGGGACTTGAAATATTTCTTTGAAGCTGTTGCTGGCAGAGAACCAACACCGGAGTTAGTCGCTCAATTCCTTGCTATGGATAGGTTTGATGCTGTTGCCCTGGTGCTGAGGTACAAGCAACATTTGATGGAGAAGGGACTAGCCGAAAATACGGTCAACCGTAGACTAGCAGCAATTAGAAGCTTGGTCAATTACGCTAGGACTGTAGGTAAGTGCGACTGGACGCTGGCTGATGTGAAGGGGGAAGCTATTCAATCATATAGAGACACGACTGGTATTGAACCGATTTAGTTTAATACTGGAGTTAACAATGTCGATAACTATTGAATCAGACCTCAAGGAAATTCTAAATAAGATTGACACTAAGCTAGACACGCTCAGTCGTGATGTTACAGACATAAAGGTGGGTGTAGCTAGGTTAGAGGAAAAGGTAGACGGACTAGAAAAAAGGATTGATGCCAAAATAGACGGAATCGAACAAAAGCTGGAATCAAAGTTAGACGGACTTGGTAAACGCATGGACAATCAAGAATTTATCAGTCGTGGCGTTTTAGTTGGGTTGATTGTGGCTATCTTGGGAGGGTTCGCGCTCATTGTTCGGGTTTGTTAGTGTGCAGTGAAAAGAAAACATTCTACATGAAAATTATGTACGGATTAATTAGTGCTATTGCTGTTGGATTAATAATCATCTTTGCTAGTATCACTACTGTTAACTCTGGTCAGGTAGGTATCAAATCTACATTCGGTGTAGTAGCTCCGACACCACTACAACCAGGTCTTCACTTAATTACACCCTTGGTCTCACGGGTAGATAGATTGTCTGTGCAAACTGTGGCAATTCCTGAAGAGTTTTCGTCCCTAACAAGAGACTCACAAAAGATGAAAGTCACAGCGACTACTACGTTGCGGCTCACCCCAACAAGTGCGTCGGCGGCTTATGCTAACGTAGGTCGCTCTAATCAGGTAATTACCAATACCATCTTACAGCCTGCTTTACACGCAGCCGTGAAACAGGTTATTAGTCAGTACGATATGACTTATATCATTGAGAACCAAGGTGAAATCAGCAAGGCAATTGTTGACCAACTCAATAACAATCTCGGTCAAAGTTCTTATGTTGAGCTATTAAAAGTAGACGTTACCGGATTCGTATTAGATGAAAACGTCCAACAAGCAATTGAGCAAAAGCAGATTGCTAAACAGGAACTAGAAAGGAAGCAGACAGAACTGCAAACAGCCAAGCTTGAGGCACAACGATTACAAAGTCTACAGACATCCCTAACGCCACAAATATTAATGGATAAGGCTATCGAAAAGTGGGACGGACACTCACTAACTGCGCCTACAAGTAACAGCAGCCTTAATGCCATTGTGCAGGCTACGGCTGAGAAGGAAACGACGACACAAAAGTAGTTAAAAGTTTGTTGCACCCTGGAACTAGAAAGCGCGAGTTCGCTCCGTGCGATCGCTCTCCTCAAAACCTACCTTAATTTGCTGAAACCTTTGTAGTAAAAAGGTGTGGGGTGTATAAAGATTATGGAATTTTTTATATGCTTAAATACAAGCTAACTTGGCTGGTTGATGAAGTAATTGTTTCATTAAATACTGATAACCCCGATGAGTTTACTGACATTAGGTATGAAGGCGAACAGTATTTAATTGACGGTATCAGAAATTGGCTAGAGCATGAATTTGGCTTGTACGGTCATCTTATAGGCGATCGCTGTAGATTCTACGCTCATTCTCTAGATTTTGTTTGTACCGTCTTTGAAGCTTAATGGTGGCACTATTACCTTTAACCAAAAATATTGGATTAGTGGTGGTTGTACGCTAAACTTTGAAGATTTAATGATGCGTGTTTAAACTCCAGCAAGTTAAATTTTGGTTCCAACGATCACTCCTTTGTGATCACAAGAGACTAACTCACACAAATAATATGGACACAGTTCAAATTACTGAAGAGATACGCCAAGAGCCCATCTTGACTGGGTTGCAGGATCAAGCTGTTGCTGAAACAACAATAGTCGTAGAAAACCAAACGCTTGAGGAACTGATCATAGTTCTATTTTTCAAAGACTCGTCACAACCAGGGGGTAATATTACTCCTTGGAAAATTTTTCCCCTCAAGCCTTTAACGTTAGAAAAGAGGAGCAAGGGGACGGCAAGCTACAAGCACGAGATCGAAGTTGCAGCGAAACGCTCATCACGCCTAACACGATGGGGAGATATGCTGATTGGCGACTTGGAGGTAGCGAGTAAAGTTGAGCCTGGTGACATTTTTGAATACACCTTGTCGGACTACGACGCGATCGATCTCTCTAAGAAGGATGGCAAAGAGCCAAACGCAGGGGTGAGGACGGAAAATCACTCAGGAGAGTCTGTCAATCTTGAACTGAGATTAGGGGGAACAGCAGTATACAAAAATCGACTTCCTAATGCTAGTACCCTGATCTGGAATTATCCAACTAAACTATATGCTACGTGTGCCATAAAAGGCATATCTACCCCAGGGCTAAATGTAGGACTTGTTATCGACTTTGATGAAGCTCAGATAGCATCGGCAGATGCAAATGCACAAAACATCACAATGACGCTAAGACCCCGACAAGAACCATCAGGGAAATACCTGTGGGAGGTAGTACAAAAAAATTCAGAGTGATCATTGCACAGGAGCGGTCGGCTTAAACCTTTTAGAAGTCAATTGATTCTGAAGGTTGGCGATCGCTGTTCTTAAAACAAGAGAGTAAATCGCTGAAAGCCTTGTGATAAAAGGAGTGGGGGTGTATAAAAATTCTGCATTTTTTATACGCCAAAAGTGTATTACAGATTTATTCGCTGATTTAGTTTAGGCTGAAAATAGCCATTAACCAGGCGAGGTTGACCCATGACCACTAATCTAAAACTTACCCAAACTCAAGAACTTTACCAACGGGATTATTATCAGTGGCTCAACACTACGGCTCAACTGTTACGCGATCGCCGATATGATGACGTAAATTTTGATAATTTAATTGAAGAAATCGAGGCAATGGGCAGTAGCGAGCGACGGGAATTAGAGAACAGACTAAGGGTACTGCTCATGCACTTACTAAAGTATAAGTATCAACCCAATAGACGTTCTAACAGTTGGTTGAATACTATTGATGAACAACGTAACCAGTTAGAACTTTTACTTGAATACAGCCCTAGCCTGAAACCTTTTTACTTTGAAGTTTTTGATAAATGCTATCTTAAGGCACGGCGTAGTGCTGCTAAAGAAACTGGGTTGTCTATTAATACTTTCCCTGACTTGTCACCGTTTACCCAAGAGGATACCCTTGACCCCGATTGGTTGCCACAGGAGGAGTAGAGGAACTGAAGTGCGATCGCCAACCACTCGTTATCAGTTTTATCTCGCCAATAATATACAGTGCTACCCATACCTCGCTGTCAATTGTGGCAGCCTGAATACGATTGAGTATGTCAACCTCTAATCGTCAACGCTTCTACCTCTTAATGACTCGGTTTATGGTGGTATATAGTGGAATATTTAGTATATATGGTGGTATTTATGGGGATAAAAGGGGCTGTTTTATTGTCAATAATTAGTCTTAATTGCAAATATTTTTAAACGGCTGGAATTTAGTTCCACAATGTTCTTCTTTAACGACGTTAACAGACACTTTTCGACACCATTATTCCACCATGTTTGTATAAACATTTATGCCTAAATTTCAGTTAAAAACTCTACACACTTTTAATGCCTGATGAAAGTTTAGATACCTCATTCGTATCAAGCTTTTGGTTTACGCTTCGGTGCTGGAGGCTTAATTACTCCTAGTGCTGCATCGTACCCTATAGCAAATATTTGATCGTCTGCTAACTTTTCTGCGCCTAAAAGTCCAGCTTTATATCCAGACCAAAAGCTTTTAGCATTTTGGTCTGATGGATTTACCGAATTAGCCATCTCGTTGACATAGGCGATGACACCAGCCTTATCCAACTTGGCAATACTATCCTTGAATGGCTTCCCCAATACCCAGTTACAGTAAGCGGTAACAGGGTCTATTTCTATATATTCCCTCGGAATATACTTGTTTTCTGGTTGTGTCGTGGTTTCTGTCATAAAACTATTATCTTGCCCATCGTGTCAGCTTTACACTTATACACCCCCATTACAGACGCAGTAATTAGTGGCGATCGCTCTCCCAAATTAACTGCATAAATTTTCATTACTTCCAATTTGGGGGTGAAATTATTCACAATGGATGGACTCTAAATAGCTCCGTAATCCGCCAGCATATAGCAATTCATTTATTCCTACTAAAGCTTTACCATTATTAGCTTGAATCATATTCGTCGGCAGAAATCCTGCTATGATTAGCCCATATTCAGATTGAAATCCATCAAATTCATCCCGACCTAAAACGCAAACTAAAACAGCACTTTTCTGACATTCTTCTAGGCTAATTTGCCATTTAATTTTGTTGAAATCGCCATAACGAGTTTTAACCTGAATCCCAACAGACGGGTGGGATTTCAGGACAAAATTAACTTTGCTATCACCTTTTATTCGTTGCTCATAATCAATCTCATCAACCATTTCAGCTAAACGAGATTTAACAACTTCTTCACCTAATTTAATTTTGAAAATTTGGATAAAAACATTTCGTACTGAAGATTTTTGCTGATATTTTTCAGCTATATTCTGACAAAAATTACGTAGTTTTTTTAACCGCTCTATTGAAATCAAAGATAATTCGCTATGCTGTCCATCAATTTCACAATTTAATAAATAGCCTAATTCAAGCCTTTGAATAAAATCAGCTTGGATTGCTTGCAACGGAATTGTCCAGCCTTTTTGATCGGCAATAATAAATTTATTTTTATCCAAATTTGTGCCAGTTAATTTTGTCTCGCTTAGGTTAGCATCAGTAAAGTTAGCCCTAATTAGATTAGCATCAGTTAAATTAGCCGCAGTTAAATCAGTTCCAATTAATTTGGCATAAGCTAAATTACTACGTTCTAATATAGCGTTGCATAAATTAGCGTTACTCAAATTAGTTTCAATTAGGATAGCTCCACTCAGGTCGGCTTCACTGAGGTTAGCTTCATTAAGGTTGGCTCCACTCAGGTCAGCTCTATCAAGGTTAGCTCCACTTATGTTGACTCTAGTAAGGTCAGCTCCACTTAGGTTGGCTCCACTTAGGTTGGCTCCAGCAAGGGTGACTCTAGTAAGATCGGCTCTTTTAAAGTCGGCTCCTTTAAAGTCGGCTCCACTCAGGTTGGCTTCAATTAGGCTAGCTCCTCTTAGATTAGCTTTACTCAGGTTGGCTCCTCTTAAATTAGCTCCATTCAGGCTAGCTCCACTCAGGTCGGCTCCATCCAAGCTAGCTCCACTTAGATTGGCTCCACTCAGATCGGCTCCAATTAAGTAGACTCTACTCAGGTCAGCTTCACTCAGGTCGGCTCCTCTTAGATTAGCTTCACTCAGGTCGGCTCCTCTTAAATTAGCTTCACTCAGGTCGGCTCCAATTAAGTAGACTCCACTCAGGTCGGCTCCAATTAGGTAAACTTTACTTAGGTTAGCTCCATTCAGGCTAGCTCCACTCAGGTCGGCTCCACTCAGGTCGGCTCCGCTCAGGTCGGCTCCAATTAGGTCAGCTTCAATTAGATCAGCTCCAATTAGGTCGGCTTCAATCAGGTTGGCTCCACTTAGCTTGGCTCTACTCAGGTTGCCTTCAGTAAGAACAGAATTGTGAAAATTCTTTTCCCCTGCGTCATAACGAGCCAGAAGTTCGCTAACATCCATATATATTTAAGTTTGAGAAAATAGCTATCAAATAAATCTTCCCAAAAATAGCTTCTAACATCTTGTTTTAGGAGCTATTCGTTTGAATTTTCGCGGATTGAATATGACCAACAAAATTGTGGAGTGAGTCCACAATATTTCATCAAATTGGGCTACAAAACAGTTCTAACAGTTGAGCTATCGCTGTAACCCTTGCGAGTAGTGGCTTTACAGGTTTTTAATTGTAGCACAGTTTCGCACAGCTATTTTATAGAGTTTGCAACGGTAAAACTTCACTTGGCTGTCGTGTAGCACAGTTTTCGCGTACTTTCTGTGCCAATCTGTGCTACAAATTAGGGTTCTATAAGGTAGGACAGTGCAGCAGTAAATCAATATACAGTAATGATGTTATTTTTCGGTAAGTACCGCGATAGCGGTGCATTGGAGTAGCTTGGACTTTAGGCGATCGCATTATTAAATCACTCAAACCAATCTCGCATCTTTTGTCTAGCTGCCTCTTTAACTTCAGGGGTGATATATATTGCAACAGCCGCGAGTGCTGCCAGCAATGCCCCGACATCATCTCCAAAGCCTACAACTGGAATAAAATCAGGTGCGATGTCTAGGGGGAGGATAAAGTAACCTAAAGCACTATAAATGATAGTTTTTGCTTTGATTGGTAAATTAGGTTGCTGAAGCGTATAGAAAAGTATTAAGGCTTTTTCAACAACTTCTTTACCCGCAGATTTAGCAAATTCTGCCATTTTTTTCCAAAAATTATCTTCCGAATAAGAGTTTTGTGCTGAACCCGAAGCGTTGTCTTGGCTTGAGGTTGTGAGTTCTAAAATAGGTACTCCTTCAGCTTCTAATTTTGCAGTTGCTTTTTGAGTGACTTCAACAACTTGGTAAACATTTACTCTTCCTAGAGCAATTTTTTTGAGCGTCTGAACGTATTCCTGTACAACCTGCACTTGTTCTAAACGTTCTTTTTCAGTTATTTTATCAAAGGTATTTGAGAGACTCATAACTAGCAGAGGCACTACTCTGATTTAAGAAAATTAAACAACAGTACCACGTTTAGATAATATTTCTAGGTATTCTGCAACACACTCAACAATACTTTACTCGACATGGTATTTCCGCTTTCTGAGCGCGATCGCTGTCTGCAAATCAAAACTGCGTGCAATTTCGTCAATCGCACTCATATCTTGACCATTTTCTAGAATGCTTTCCCATTTTTCTAGTAAGTCCTCAATCGTAATGTATCGACACATAACAGAAATATTGACTTCTTCAAATGTTGGTCTTTCGATTTGCTTTTGAAGCTTTATCACATCTTTCTTCCGAAGGACTATATAAAGTTTAACCCCTCTAACTTTAACTGATCAGAAGTTTCTATTGGCTCTGTTGAAATTTCTTCATTCTCGGTAATATCATCGTAATTTTCATACTTTTTAATAATATTGTTAGCATCGTTTTTTGTAAATTTATTACCTGACAAAATTTTACTTCTAGCTATTTGATGGATCTGGTGTATATTAGTGTATTTTTACTCGCCCAAACGGTAAAAAGCCGAAATATCTATATGGGGATTGGTACTAAATAGCTTGATACCGTCAAAATATTTATTAATATATTTAGCTGCACGTCGGTAATAACATTCCATGCTCTAACTCTTGCATTCCTTTCCGAATTGTCCGTCTATTCCATCCTAGTTCTCGTTCTGCAATTGTTGCTCCTCCTCTTCCCCATCCTTTCACCACCTCTGCCATGAATTGTCTTCTATCACTTCCTTTTAG